>NZ_JAIUIM010000012.1:0-222901 GCF_020165615.1 Mesorhizobium sp. BH1-1-5 | reverse complement strand
GGCTCGTAGAGGGTGACGCCGGTGAGGCGCGAGAGGTCGAGCGTGTGCTCGGTCTGCAGCGGACGGCCGGGGGGCCATCATAGAGCGCTGTCTCCGATCTTCTTAGCCGCAAATACAGACCTGAGGTCGGCAGCAGCCACATCTTCAGCAAGCCGCCCTTCAAGTGCGGCAAGTATCGTCTCGCAAACATTCCTCGTGTTCTTCAAAACATCAAAATTCCAGAACCGCAAAACCGAAAAGCCTTCACCACGCATGAATTCGTCGCGTCGCCTGTCATATGGACTGTCCGCATGCTGGCTGCCATCCAGCTCCACGATCAGTTTTTTGCTCCTGCAGGCGAAATCCCCGAAATACGGGCCGATGGGCATCTGGCGAACGAATTTGTAGCCGCCCAGTTTCTTCGCCTTGAGCTCGTTCCAGAGGGTCGCTTCCGCTTGATTGTCACCGTGGCGAAGCTCGCGGGCACGAGCAATTTTTTCTGGCGAGCGGCGGCTTGGCGGAGAGGGCGTTCCCCTCTCCGTCTCGGGCTTCGCCCGAGCCACCTCTCCCCCGCTTTGCGGGGGCGAGGAACTTTTGTCCCACGTCCCCATCAAAACCTCGGAATATCCGGAAACGCCACCTGTCCCCGATGCACATGCATCCTTCCCAGCTCCGCACACCGGCGCAATTGCGGAAAAACCTTGCCGGGGTTGAGCAGGTGGTTGGGATCGAAGGCGCATTTGACGCGCATCTGCTGATCGAGGTCGATCTGGTTGAACATTTCCGGCATCAGGTCGCGCTTCTCGACGCCGACGCCGTGCTCGCCGGTCAGAACGCCGCCGACCTCGACGCAAAGCCGTAATATGTCGGCGCCGAAGCTTTCGGCCTTGTCGAGCTCGCCCGGCACGTTGGCGTCGTAGAGGATCAGCGGGTGCAGGTTGCCGTCGCCGGCGTGGAAGACATTGGCGACGCCGAGGCCGTATTTCTCGGAAAGATCGCGCATGCCGGCGAGCACGCGCGGCAGTTCCTTGCGCGGGATGGTGCCGTCCATGCAGTAATAGTCCGGCGAGATGCGGCCGACCGCCGGAAAGGCGGCCTTGCGGCCGGCCCAGAAGCTCAACCGCTCCTGCTCCGACTGCGAGATGCGGCAGGTGGTCGAGCCGTTCCTATAGGCGATCGCCTCGACGAGGCCGATCAGGTGGTCGACCTCGACGCCCGGACCGTCGAGCTCGACGATGAGCAGCGCCTCGACATCGAGCGGGTAGCCGGCATGGACGAAATCCTCCGCGGCGTGGATCGCCGGGCGGTCCATCATCTCCATGCCGCCAGGAATGATGCCGGCGCCGATGATGTCGGCGACGCATTGGCCGCCCTCTTCGCTGGTCGGGAAGCCGATCAAGAGCGCGCGCGCCGTCTCAGGCTTCTTCAGGATGCGCACCGTCACCTCGGTGACGACGCCGAGCAGGCCTTCGGAGCCGGTCATCACGCCGAGCAAATCGTAGCCTTCCTGGTCGAGATGGCTGCCACCGAGCCGAACCACCTCGCCATTCATCAGCACCATCTCGATGCCCAGCACATTGTTGGCGGTCAGACCGTATTTCAGGCAGTGCACGCCGCCGGAATTCTCCGCGACATTGCCGCCGATCGAGCAGGCGATCTGGGAGGATGGATCGGGGGCGTAATAAAAGCCCTCCTGCTCGACGGCTGTGGTGATCCCGAGATTGGTGACGCCGGGCTGGGCGACGACGATGCGGTTCGGATAGTCGATCGCCAGAATGCGGTTGAAGCGGCTCATGACCAGCAGCACCGCATCCTCGAGCGGCAGCGCGCCGCCCGAGAGCGAGGTGCCGGAGCCGCGCGGCACGACGCGGATGTTGCGCTCGTTACAGTATTTCAGCACGCGCGAGACCTGAGCCACCGTTTCCGGCAGCACCACGACCAGCGGCAGTTGCCGGTAGGCGGTCAGGCCGTCGCTCTCGAAGGCACGCATCTCATTGGCCGCGTCGACGACCCCCTCGCCCGGCACGATGATGCGCATGTCGGCGACGATCTCGGCGCGCCGGCGCATCGTCTCGGCATCTGGCTTGGGCATGGCTAGGCCGGACATCGGGCATCTCGCTTGACTGGTCAAAATCTTTTACCAGCCTGGCGGTTTTGTTGCAAACGCTGCTTTCGCCAGATGCGCCGGCGAGCGTAGTGCCAAGCTTCCGCAGCGGCAATCTGCCGCTGGCGCTCGAATCTCCCCCCTTGAGGGGGAGATGGCCGCGAAGCGGTCAGAGGGGGTCGTCTAACGTAGATCGCCGACTCCGCCTGGCGTAAAGGAAGGCGCTGGAGCTTCACGCGCAGCGACCCCCTCTGTCGCCTTCGGCGACATCTCCCCCTCGAGGGGGGAGATTACTCGCCCGGATGCTTCGCCGGCTCGGAATGCATCTTCCGCACCCGGCGCACGCCCCACCATACAAGCAGGATGGCGACCGGGACGGACGCGGCGGTGACGACTTCGGGCGCGAAAGCGTGACCGAAGATCGAGGCGCCCTTGGCGACATAGCCGATCAGGCCCACGACATAATAGGACACGGCGGCCACGGACAGCCCTTCGACGGTCTGCTGCAGGCGCAGTTGCAGCCGGGCGCGGTTGTTCATCGAGGCGAGCAGGTCGCGGTTCTGCTTCTCGACCTCGACGTCGACCCAGGTGCGCAAAAGCGTGGTGGCGCGGGTGAGTTTGCGCGAGAGGTTGGCCTGGCGCTCCTCGACCGAACGGCAGGTGCGCATGGCCGGCGCCATGCGCCGCAAGAGGAAGCCCGCCCAGGTGTCAAAACCCTGCACCGGCTCTTCATCCAGCGCTTCGAGCCTTTCGGTGACGATGCCGTCATAGGCGCGGCTGGCGCCGAAGCGATAGAGGCTGGATGCGGCGTCGGCCTCGAGCTCGGCGGCGAGCTCGGTGAGGTCGGCGAGCAGCGTCTGGCTGTCTCGGGTTTCAATCGCCTTCATTTCCAGCGTGGTCTGCGCCAGGCGGTCCTCGATGCGACGGGCGCGCCCGGACAGCGTCAACGCCATCGGCAGGCCAAGCATGGCCAGCGTGCGATAGGTCTCGATGTCGATCAGCCGCTGCGACAGAGCGCCGGTGCTGGCCGGCGTCAGGCCGCGATCGAGCACCAGCATGCGGGTCAGGCCGTCGCCGTCCTGGCGGAAATCGGTGATGATGGCGGCAGCGCCCCGCTCGACCAGCGAATAGCACAGGCTGGTCGGATCGAAGCCGGCGACCAGCTTTTCGCTCGCCTGCGTCCATTTGCGGATTTCGAGGCGGATGCCGGAAATCACCGTGCCGGACGGCGAGAAGCCATTGCCGAAGGGCGAATCCTCCTGGCCCCGGCCGTTTTCGGCCAGCGGGCCTTCCCACAGATAGGTCGAGAATTCCGTATGCCGTTCCCAGCGCAGCGTGCCCTTGCCCCACTTCATGGCATGATGGCGCGCGTAGCGCTCGGGCGCGGCAATGCCCAGTCGCCGCGATAGTTCCGAGAGCACGGCATGGTCGACCGCGGCGCCGCCCTCGGTCATGAAGGAAAGCTGGATCAGCACCCGCGGCTTGTCGATCAACGGATGCGGGCGGGCATGGACCTCGCCCAGCGCGCCAGGTCGCCCCTCATGCGCCGGGAAGCCCATGACACTGCCTTGGGCGCGCGGCTGGAATTCGAGCTTGGACGTCTCGTCCGACACGGCTGGTCCCCCTGATTTCGACCCATCGTGCAATCCGGTCGTCTTGCGGCAATCGGCGGGACGCGTAAACAGCAAATATTGGCGTCCGGCGGCGATGACGCGCGGCAGGCAATGCCCCCGGACTGGGCTAATTGGATAAATAATTTGACCAGTTGGCGAGGGACGCTTTAATCTGGGTTACTTCCATCCCGTTTATCCAGGCGTCCCTTTGAGCGACATTTTCTCCAGGATCGAGCATTCGCGCACCGCCGACGAGGTGGTGCAGCAGATCGAGAGCCTGATCCTGGAAGGCGTGCTGCGCACCGGCGACCGGCTGCCCGGCGAACGCGAGCTCGCACGCCAGTTCGACGTGTCGCGGCCGATCCTGCGCGATGCGCTGAAGGCGCTGGAAGGCCGGGGACTGCTGACGACCAAGGCTGGCGGCGGCACGCATGTCGCCGACGTCATCGGGCAACTCTTCACCAAGCCGGTGACGGACCTGATCTCCACGCACCGCAAGGCGGTGACCGACTATCTGGAATACCGGCGCGAGATCGAGGCGGTGGCGGCCGAATATGCGGCGCGACGGGCGACGCCGGAGGATCTGGCCCTGCTCGACCGCATCATGGCGCGCATGGACGAAGCGCACCGTACAGGCGATTTCGACGACGAGGCGGAAATCGACGTCGAGTTCCATCATGCGGTGTGCGAATGCGCGCACAACATCATCCTCCTGCACACACTGCGTTCCTGCTATCGGCTGCTGTCGGAGGGCGTCTTCCAGAACAGGCTTCTGGTGTTCAGCGTGCCCGGCGCGCGCGAGGCGCTGCTCGAGCAGCACCGGGCGATCCATGCCGCGATCAAGGCGGCCGACCCGATCGCGGCGCGCAAGGCTGCGATGGACCACATCACCTATGTCGAACGCTCGATGGCGGAAGCCGAGCGCAGCGGCGACTGGCAGCGCGTGTCCAGGCTGCGCCTCAGACAACGCTCGGACGACATCGAACCCACACGCAAACGCTCCTAGCCATCAGCGGGGAATCCATCATGAGCGAAATCCTCACCATCGCCGACCTCAAGGACCTGGCACGCCGCAGGGTGCCGAAGATGTTCTTCGACTACGCCGATTCCGGCGCCTGGACGGAGAGCACCTACCGCGCCAACGAAGAGGATTTCGGCAAGATCAAGTTCCGCCAGCGCGTGCTGGTCGACATGAGCAACCGCTCGCTGGAATCGACCATGATCGGCGAGAAGGTGGCGATGCCGGTGGCGCTCGCGCCGACCGGGCTGACCGGCATGCAGCATGCCGACGGCGAGATGCTGGCGGCGCGGGCGGCGGAAGAGTTCGGCGTGCCGTTCACGCTGTCCACCATGAGCATCTGCTCGATCGAAGATGTCGCCTCGGCGACCAAAAAGCCGTTCTGGTTCCAGCTCTATGTGCTGCGCGACAAGGATTTCGTGCTCAACCTCATCGACCGCGCCAAGGCGGCGAAATGCTCGGCGCTGGTGCTGACGCTCGACCTGCAGATCCTGGGCCAACGCCACAAGGACCTGCGCAACGGCCTTTCGGCGCCGCCCAAGATGACGCTTGCCAACATCGTCGACCTGGCGCTGAAGCCGCGCTGGTGCCTGGGGATCGCCGGCACGCCGCGCCGCACCTTCCGCAACATCGTCGGCCACGCCAAGGGCGTCGGCGACGTCTCTTCGCTGTCATCCTGGACGACGGAGCAGTTCGATCCGCAGCTGTCGTGGAAGGATGTCGCCTGGATCAAGGAGCGCTGGGGCGGCAAGCTGATCCTGAAAGGCATCCTCGACAAGGAGGACGCGCTGATGGCGGCGAAGACCGGAGCGGACGCGATCGTGGTCTCCAATCATGGCGGGCGTCAGCTCGACGGCGCCGCCTCGTCGATCTCGGTGCTGGAAGAAATCGCCGATGCTGTCGGCGACAGGATCGAGGTGCATATGGATGGCGGCATCCGCTCCGGCCAGGACGTGCTCAAGGCGCTCTGCCTCGGCGCCAAGGGCACCTATATCGGCAGGCCGTTCCTCTATGGCCTCGGCGCGATGGGCAAGGACGGCGTCACCAAGGCGCTCGAAATCATCCGCAAGGAAATGGACATCACGCTGGCGCTCTGCGGCAAGCGCCTCGTCACCGACATGGGCAAGGAGCAGTTGCGCCGCTAGGGGCTTGTTCACCTGCCTGCGCTAGCTTCGCCCCGATATCCCGCACGGGGGAAGAGACCCGCCTTGACCGAAACCGGCATCCATTATCTCGACGCAAGCGGGCCGGAAGGCGTGCGGCTTTACGCTATCGGCGATGTGCATGGGCGCCATGACCTGCTCGCCGCCATGCACCGGCGTATCGAGAGCGAACTGGAATATGCGCCTGGGTCCGACTGGCGCATCATCCATCTCGGCGACTATGTCGATCGCGGTCCCGATTCAAAAAGCGTCATCGACTTCCTGATCGAGGCGCAGAAACGCGATCCGCGCAACGTCATGCTCGCCGGCAACCACGACATCGGCATGCTCGAATTCCTTGCCAACGGCGAGCCGGACGGCCTGTTCCTGAATTATGGCGGCGTCCAGACGGCGCAGTCCTATGGCGTGGATCTTCTGCGCGACGGCCATTGGTTCGGCAAGGCGGACGCGATCGCACGGGGACATATGGCCCTGGTGAAAGCGGTGCCGCGCAGCCATGTCGATTTCCTGCAATCGCTGGCTTTTTCGGTCAGTTTCGGCGACTTCTTCTTCTGCCATGCCGGGATCAGGCCGGGCGTGCCGCTCGACCGTCAGAGCCGGCAGGACCTGATCTGGATCCGTGACGCCTTCCACGACTATCCGGGGCTGTTTTCAAAGGTGATCGTGCATGGGCACACGCCCGTTGCCGAAGCGGACGTGAGGGCCAACCGCGTCAATGTCGACACGCTCGCCTGGAAATCCGGAACGCTGAGCGCGCTCGCCGTCAATGGCGGCGACAAACGCATCCTGACCGTCCAGGGCAAAGCGCTTTAGGCGCGCCCGGCGCAGGCCTGTTCCGATTTTTGATTGGGTTTAGTCCAGCGAGGCGGTGACGCCGTAGCCGTCGACGGCCCGGTGATTGGTCGCTGCGTCGGCGGCATAAATGCCCAGGCCGCAGAGCACGATGGCAGACAGCATGACAAAAGACAGGAGAGCTGCTTTCATGGACGTCATCTCTGGTTAAGCTTTCTGCATCTGGGCACGAGGCGGTTACCAATGCGTTGAAACGATAAAATGCGTCTCAATGTTTCGACGATTTCGCGCTTCTAAGCAGATTCTGTATCGCCGGTGTGTCGGCTAGATCACACAAAAGGTTCATGGCGGTTGCATCGCCGATACAAGGCGCGCCCTCTTAGGCGAGCGGCCGGACACAAACCAAGGATGAAGAGCGTTTTCCCCAGGCGGAAACGAAGAGGCGTGCCAAATATGCCACGCTGTGCTCGGTTGGCCGGGTAATCAGATGGTCGCCACCCAGGCGCGCGCAATCGCCAGCCCGGCGGCGTCGGCGTCGGCGCCATTGCGGGCGAGCTCGTCGTCGAGGCGGTCGTTCCAGTCGGGATGGCGCGCGGCGATCGTCGCCGCGAAGGACGTGCTCCAGTCGCGCACCATCGGGGTATCCGCCTCGAAATGGAACTGGAAGCCATAGACGGCTCGGCCGAGGCGGAAGGCCTGGTTTTCGGCGACCGCGCTGCCGGCCAGCCGCACGGCCTTTTCCGGCAGGCCGAACGTGTCGTCATGCCATTCGAAGATCGGGAATTTCTCGGGCAGCGCCGCCAGGACCGCGTCCGATTTGGCGGCCGGCGTCAGTGACACCTTGTGCCAGCCGAACTCGGTGGCGCCGCCGATCTGGTTGGTGCCGCCGAAGGCCCGCGCCACGAGCTGGCTGCCAAGGCATATGCCGAGAACCGAGCGATCCTTGTCGGCGAAATCGCGCGTCAGGTCGAGTAAATGGGGGAAGTAGGGGCAGATTTGATCGTCGAGCGCATTCTGGGCGCCGCCCAGCATGACCATGGCGTCGTGCCCGCTGCTGTCCTGCGGCAGCGCTTCGCCGTTGTAGGGCTTGCGCAGATCGATGTCCGCGCCGGCTTCCACCAGGGCAGCACCGATCTGGCCGAGGCCCTCATTGTCGAAATTCTGGACGACCAAAACCCGCATCGAAACCCTGCTGACATGAAAATGCTGGGTCGAGCGATATCATGCGGCCCGTGTTTCAGCCAAGATGCGCCGCGGAGAGAAAGCTATGCCACTGCAGAACCGGGTCGATCCCTTCGGCGCCATCCATACCGTGCCGGAACGCGGCCTGTTCACCGGCAATCGCGGCATCATCCATGATCCGGAGACCAGGACGCTGCTGAGGAAGCGCTGGGCCTTGCCGGCCTGGATCATCTGCGTGTGCCAGTTCCGCAATGTGCGGCGCGAGCCGATGGGCCGCAACCGGCCAGGAGGAAAAGCCGGCTGGACCGAGCTGTTCTTCCTCGACGAGGTGACGGCATTGGCCGCGGGCCATCGGCCCTGCTTCTTCTGCCAGCGCGAACATGCGACCGATTTCGTCGGCCGCTTCGGTTTGGCTTTTGGCTTCGATGAGCCGCGCGCGCCGATGGTCGACAAGCGGCTGCACAAGGAACGGATGGCTTCGGGCGGACAGCCGCCCCTCGTCACCGTGCCGGAGCTTGGCGGCCTGCCCGATGGAACGATGATCGCGCAAGGCGACGTTGCCTATGCGCTGCGAGCCGGCACGGCACGCAAATGGTCATTCGCGGGCTATGCAGAACCCATTGCCTTCGATCGCCTTGCCGGCTGGCCGATGCGCCTGCTGACGCCGGCGACCACCATTGCAGTATTGCGGCAAGGCTTCGCGCCGGTCTGGCATCCGACCGCCGATACTTGACGACGCAGCCGGCCTCGCTCATTGGTCGGCAGATATTCGTGGGACATCCCACGAATATCTGCCTAGATTGCCTTGTTTTTCGCAGGTTCTGATCGCAAAACCGCGGGACACTTTTGCGGAACCTGCTTGGGCCATGCGCGCCAACTATAAAATGCAGCGGCTGTTCGTGCCGGACGATCTTGGAAGCGGCCTCGAATTCAACGCCGGCCAGCAGCAGAGCCATTATCTCGCCCATGTGCTGCGGCTCGCCGAAGGCGCCGAAATTCTGCTTTTCAACGGCCGCGACGGCGAATGGTCGGCTTCGATCGCCGCGAAGTCCAAGAAGGCGGTCCGGCTGAAGGTGCTGGAGCTGCAGCGGCCGCAGCCGCCGCTGCCCGATCTCGTCTATTGCTTCGCGCCGCTGAAGCAAGGCCGGCTCGATTACCTTGTGCAGAAAGCGGTCGAGATGGGCGCCGGCATCCTGCAGCCGGTCATCACCCAGCACACGCAAGTGGCAAAGCCCGGCATCGACCGGCTGCGCGCCAATGTCGTCGAGGCGGCCGAGCAATGCGGCATCCTGGCGGTGCCGGAAGTGCGCGAGGCGGAGAAGCTGGAACGGCTGCTTGCCAATTGGGACGAGGAGCGGCGGCTGATCTTCTGCGACGAGGATGCCTCGACCAACAATCCGCTGCCGGCCTTGCAAGCGGTCAAAGAGAAGAAACTTGCGCTTCTGGTCGGTCCGGAAGGCGGGTTCTCCGAGGACGAGCGCAAGATGCTGAGGGCCTTGCCTTTCGTCACCGCCGTCCCGCTCGGACCCCGCATCCTGCGCGCCGACACGGCGGCGGTGGCCGCACTTGCCGCGATCCAGGGGACGATCGGCGACTGGTGATCAAATCCTGTTGAGGCCTGGCTCAGGATTTTTTGCTTGATCGGCTGCCAGCATTTCGTCCATCTAGCGCCGGCGGCCGTCCGGCCACTGCAGCACCGCGCCTCCCTTTCGTGGAGCAAAGGGCGCTGTAAAATTTAAAGTCTTGCGCAGGACGTCCAACGGAAATCGGTGCCGGTTTTCGGAGATCATGCGCACGGAGGGGCGAGATGGCGCGCGACACAACCGATACCCAGCCGATAGAAGGCATCGACGAACTGGTGGGCTATCTGGCCGCCGGCAACAAGCCGCGCGAAAAATGGCGCATCGGCACCGAGCACGAGAAATTCCCCTTCTATGTCGACGGCAACGCGCCTGTACCCTATGGCGGCGAGCGCGGCATCCGCGCCATCCTCGAGGGCATGCAGGAAAAGCTCGGCTGGGATCCGATCATGGATGCGGGCCGCATCATCGGCCTTGTCGAGCCGACCGGCCAGGGCGCGATCTCGCTGGAGCCAGGCGGCCAGTTCGAGCTTTCCGGAGCGCCGCTGGAGTCGATCCACCAGACCTGCCGCGAGGGCAACGCCCATCTGGCGCAGGTGCGCGAGATCGCCGAGCCTATGGGGATCCGCTTCCTCGGCCTCGGCGGCAGCCCGAAATGGTCACTGGCCGACACGCCGAAAATGCCGAAGTCGCGCTACGAGATCATGACGCGCTACATGCCGAAGGTCGGCACCAAGGGCCTCGACATGATGTACCGCACCTGCACGATCCAGGTGAATCTCGACTTCGAGAGCGAGGTCGACATGCGCCGCAAGATGCAGGTGTCGCTGAAGCTGCAGCCGCTGTCGACGGCGCTGTTTGCCAACTCGCCCTTCACCGAGAGCCGGCCGAACGGGCTGCAGAGCTGGCGCGGCGACATCTGGCGCGACACCGACAACCAGCGCTCCGGCATGCTCGAATTCTGCTTCTCGCCCGATTTCGGTTTTGCCGACTATGTCGAATGGGCGCTCGACGTGCCGATGTATTTCGTCATCCGCGACGGCCACTATCACGACATGACGCGCTACACGTTCCGCCAGTTCATGGCGGGCGCGGCCCGCAATGAAATCCCTGACGGCCTGCCGACGATGGGCGACTGGGCAAATCATCTCTCGACGCTGTTCCCCGATGTGCGACTGAAGCGTTTCCTGGAAATGCGCGGCGCCGACGGCGGGCCGTGGCGGCGCATCTGCGCCCTGCCCGCCTTCTGGGTCGGGCTGCTCTATGACGAGCAGGCGCTGGACGCCGCCGAGGCGCTGACCGCGAGTTGGACCTACGAGGAAGCGCTGGCGATGCGCAACGCCGTGCCGGAGCTGGGCATTGGCGCGCCGTTCCGCAACGCCACCTTGCGCGACATCGCCCGCGACGTGCTCGCCATCTCGCGCACGGGCCTGAAGAACCGGGCCAGGAAGAACCGCGACGGCTATGACGAGACGTCCTTCCTCAACACGCTCGACGAGGTCGTGGCGCGCGGCACCACCAGCGCCGAGGAGATGCTTTCGGCCTACCACACGCGCTGGGGCGGCTCGATCGAGCCGGTGTTCATGGAATATGCCTATTAACCGTCCGGGGTTCCGCGTGACGGTGGCGCGACGAAAGCCGCTTCAATCAGGAATGGAAACGAACTAGGTTTCTTCCACGAGGATGTTCTCGGAGGAGATGCCAATGCCTTCCCTGTTCGACATATTCGCCCAAGCCCAGAACGGCGCCGGCATGCAGGCGCTGGCCCAGCAGTACGGGCTTTCGATGCAGCAGACCCAGGCCGCGGTCCAGGCGCTGCTGCCCGCCTTCTCGCAGGGGCTGCAGCGCAACACCGCCGACCCTTACGGGATGGGCGCATTCATGACGGCGATGGCGAGCGGCCAGCACGCCAAGTATTTCGAGGACGCTACCAGAGCCTTTTCGCCGCAAGGCATCAATGAGGGCAACGGCATTCTCGGCCATCTGTTCGGCTCGAAGGATCTGTCGCGCGCCGTGGCGAGCCAGGCCGCGCAGGCGACGGGACTGAGCCAGCAGGTGCTGCAACAGATGCTGCCGGCCATGGCTTCGATGATGATGGGCGGGCTGCTCAAGCAGACCAACAGCCAGATGCAGGCCGCCGGCGGTTTCGGCGGCGGCAACAATCCGCTCGGTGAGATCATCGAGGAGATGATGCGGCAAAGCGGCGTCGCGCCGACCCCGCAGCAACGCCAGGCGCCGCAGCCGGCGCCCAGTCCCTATGGCGAGAACCCGCTCGGCAAAGTGCTGCAGGACATGTTCGGCGGCGGCGCTCCGCAGCCGCAGCCGCAAAGCCAGCCCCGGCAGGCCCCCAATCCTTACGGTGAAAATCCCCTCGGCAAGGTGCTGCAGGATATGTTCGGCGGCGGCGCTCCGCAGCAGCCCCAGCAGACTCAACCGCAACAGACGCAGAGCCCCTATGGCGACAACCCGCTCGGCAAGATCTTCGAGGAGATGTTGCGCCAGGGCGGCGGGGGTTTCGGCCTGCCTGGCGGGCAGCCGGCGCCGCAGCCGCAACAGCGCCAGCCGCAGCAGAGCGCGCCGCAACAGCCGCAGACCAATCCGAGCGGCCGTCCGCGAAACCCGTTCGACGATATCTTCGGCAAGATGTTCGAGACCGGCGCGCAGCAGCGCGACGAGTATGAGAAGAACGTCGGCACGATCTTCGACCAGTTCAAGCGCGACATGGACCGGCGGTAGGTTTTTCACCGATCCAAGGTGTGTCGAGATTCAGGTCAGGCCGAGTCGAAAACGGCGGATTCCGAGAACCGGAGCGGAGCGTACTTGAGTACGTGAGCACCGGAAGCCGCCGTTTTCAGGCCGGCCTCACCTGAATGGCGGCACAGCTTAAAAAAATGCCCGGTCCTGGAGGAGGAACCGGGCAATGTGCAGGCTGGCCGGCGGGGAACCGGCAGGGAGTGTGGGAGCCTGCATGAAACTTGGTCGCGCCGGGTCCTAAAAAGGTTCAAACGCGACCGGAAATCCAGACAAGCCGACCGTTCAGGCGACCTGACGAGCGAGGTCCTCGATCGTGTCGGCGCGCTCGCTGGCGATCGCGCGCAGCTTCACCGTCGGATCGCGGCCGAACGGCACGGCCACGGCGACATGGAGGTCGGCGCGGGTCAGGCCGATATCGGCAAGCTCGGCGTCCGACATCTCGCCCAGGCGATAGAAGGCGCGGCGATTTTTCCAGGCGACATAGGCGTTGGCGAGAGCATTGAGCACGCGCGTCGCAACGGCCGGACGCGTGGTGATGCGCGGGGTCTCGGAAGCGAATTCAATCGTGGTCATGTCAGTCTCTCCTTCCAGGAGTCGAGCGGACGAAACCAGGCAATCGGCGCCTTGGGAGAAGCGCCGTTCCGGTCTCGATACTGTTAAAGTGATGCATGTCGCCCCCTAAATTGGGGGCCACTTTTGGGCGACATGCAGTGCCTTCATGTGGACAATGCCAATTTGCCATCGCGCGATTGATTAATCCAACGAATGTTTTTAATCTCTAGTATCAACATCAATGATGGGTTGGACCGATGAAAGCGCCGCTTGACCTCGATCAGTTGCAGACCTTCATCTCGATCGCCGATACAGGAAGCTTCACCCGCGCGGCCGAGGAGGTGCACCGCACGCAGTCGGCCGTGTCGATGCAGATGCGCCGGCTGGAGGAGCGGATCGGCAAGCCGCTGTTCGAGAAGGACGGCCGCACCAACAAGCTGACCGAGGAGGGCGACAGGCTGCTTTCCTATGCGCGGCGGCTGATCTACCTCAACCGCGAGACCTTGGCCGCCTTCGACGACCAGCGGCTCGAAGGCACGATCCGCATCGGCACGCCGGACGATTACGCCGACCGCTTCCTGCCGGAGATCATGGCGCGCTTCTCGCGCTCCAACCCGCGCGTCGAGCTGACGGTCGTCTGCGAGCCGACGCCCGGGCTGGTCGAGCACATCAAGCGGGGCAATCTCGACCTGGCGCTGGTGACGCATAACGACACGCGCGGCCAGTCGGAGGTGGTGCGGCGCGAGCCGCTTTTGTGGGTGACCTCGGCCAACCACGCCACGCATGAACAGGAAACCCTGCCGATGGCGTTCGGCCGGCCGAACTGCATCTGGCGCCGCGCCGCGGTCGACGTGCTCGACCGGCAAAAGCGCGACTACCGCATCCTGTTTTCGAGCTTTTCGGCTACCGTCATAACCGCCGCCGTGCTTTCGGGCCTGGCTGTCTCGGTGCTGCCGGAATGCGCGCTTCGGCCCGGTATGCGCGTGCTCGGCGAGGCCGACGGCTTCGGCCAGTTGCCGGACTGCCGTATCGGCATCATGCGCGGCCAGACCTCGCAGCCGGAGATCGTCGATGCTTTGGCCCGCCACATCGCGGAAAGTCTCGACAACATCTCGGTGCCGATCAGCGAAGAGGCCGGAAGCTTCGACTTCGCGGCACTCGCCTTCGCCAAGATGAAGCGGGTCAAGGCAAACCAGATCATGCCTGGGTGGTAGGCGAGAGCAATTCCCGGAAAAGTGTGACGCGGTTTTCCATCTGGAATTGCGTCAAAACAAAGAGATAGAGCGGTTCGCCGTTTCCGCGAAATGGCGAACCGATCTATGCGCGAGCAGCGGAACGTTCCCGGTCGGCTGACGAAAGGCCCGGCAGTGCAAGCAATTGGCCGGGCTCCAGCGGCGGCGACAGCAGATAACCCTGCAACTGGTGGCAGCCCATGCCGACCAGCAAGGCCTTTTGCGTGTCGGTCTCGACGCCTTCGGCGGTCACCTCGACCTTAAGCGCCAGCGCCAGCTCGATCAGCGTCTTGGCGATTGCGCGGGCGCTTTGGTCCTCATCGAGCAGACGCACGAAAGAGCGGTCGATCTTCAACTTGTCGATCGCCTGGCGGCGCAGATAACTCAGCGAGGAATAGCCGGTGCCGAAATCGTCGAGCACGATGCGCACGCCGGACTGGCGCAGCGCGGCAATCACGGTGCCGATCGTGTCATTGTGCTCGAGCAGCACGCTTTCGGTGGTCTCGAGCTGCAGGCGGGACGGGTCGAGCCCAGTTTCTCTCAGGATTTCGGCGACCTCTTCGGCAAAGCCGATATCACGCAGCTGCATCGGCGAGATGTTGACTGCGATCCACGGCAATTCGGTCCCGACGGCGAAGCGGCAGGCTTCGCCGAGCACCCATTTGCCGAGCTCACCGATGAGGCCGCGCTCTTCGGCAATCGCGATGAATTGCGCCGCGGGCAAGGCGCCATGCACTTCATGCCCCCAGCGGATCAACGCTTCGGCCCCCAGTATCGCGCGGCCGTCGGCGGCGAAAACCGGCTGATAGGCGAGCTTTGTGCCACCTTCGCCGTCGAGCGCCTTGCGGAGTTCGGATTCGACCTTGCGCTTGCGCAACAACAGATCATCCATGTCGCCGGCGAACACCTCGTAGCGGCCACGACCGTTCTTCTTGGCCTCGTAAAGCGCGATGTCGGCCTTGCGCAGCAGGTCGTCCGCGTCGATGTCCGATCCGGACGACAGCGCGATGCCGACGCTCGCGCTGACGAAGACCTGGTCGTCGATCAGCCGGAACGGCTCACGCAACTTCAAGAGCAACCTTTCGGCGATGTCCTCGGCGCTGCCGACATCGGGAACGTCGAGCAGGATGATGGCGAACTCGTCGCCGCCGAGCCGGGCGACGGTGTCGACTTCACGGATCGTGTGCTTGAGCCGCGCCGCCGTCTGGCGCACGAGCTCGTCGCCGGCCGGATGGCCGAGCGTGTCGTTGACATGCTTGAAGCGATCGAGGTCGAGGTAAAGCAGCGCCACGCGTGTCTTGTCCTGGCCGGCGAACAGCAACGTGCGCCGTAGGCGGTCATCGAACAGCGCCCGGTTGGGCAGGCCGGTGAGCATGTCGTGGAAGGCGAGATATTGCGCCTCGTCCTGACTTGTCTGCAACGCGGCCGAGGCGCGACGCAACCTGCGCAACAGGAACACCAGCACGCCGCCCGCCAGGAGCAGCGCGATCGCCAGGGCCGGCGCGATCTTGCGCACCAAAGCAAGGCCGGGCCGCAATTGATCCCAGCCGATATAGCCGAGGATGACGCCGCGCGAATCGACCAGCGGCACCGCGGCCAGGCCGGCCGGCTCGGACAGCGGCACCAGGCGCGCGCCCTCGAGCAGATATTTTCCGGCGAGCTTGCCGATCACGGCGTCGTTGATGAATTCGACCGAGACATGCAGGTATTCGGTGCTCGGCGCCTGGGTAACCCTGTCCGAGCTCGGCACCAGCGGCATGACGCTCAATATCGCCGGCTTGCCGTCGAGCGACACCAGGTCCTCGGCAGCCAACCTCACGGGCTGGCCGGACATGTCGGCTTTGGGCGGTCGCGCGAGCATGCCGCGCAGTTTTTCGATGGTGGGGAGAAGGGCGGGCTGATCCTGGCTATAAGCGGACGGGTCGACCACCTTGCCTTCGCGCATGACGTGGATCGGATGGTTGGCGCTATCGAGAATGTAGACCCGGTTATGGCCGTAATAGGTGTACATCCAGACGCTGAGATTGTCGGCCATCCAGGCTTGGTTGCCGGCCTTTGCGTTGACGACGGAATCGTCCCAGACCGAAACGCTTTCCTGCTCCCGCTCAACAGCCGCGATCTGGTCCTGCAGGCCATCGGCGATGAACATCTTCTGCCGTTCGAGCGAGGCGTTATCGGCCTGGCCGGCGGCGTAGAAGCCGAAGCCGACGACGATGGCCAAAGCGAAAGCGGCGAGCGTCAGCACGGTCAGCGTGACCTGACGCGTCAACGGGCTGCTGTCGTGGCGTGCGCTCATCACGTCCCTGGCCTGCTCTCCTGCTGCCAGTCAAAGCAAATCGGGTTTAAGATCGCGTTATAATATTAGCGCCGTTTCTCCGTGCTTGACGCGCGCCGATAAGCGCTCCCCAATCGCCACATGAGTGAAACAGCAACCGAATCACGCAGCAACGCCACCGAATACACGGTGAGCGAGATTTCCGGCGCGCTGAAGCGCACTGTCGAGGACGCCTTCGGCAATGTGCGGGTGCGTGGCGAGATTTCCGGCTATCGCGGCCCCCATTCGTCCGGCCACGCCTATTTCGCGTTGAAGGACGACCGCGCTCGGATCGACGCCGTGGTCTGGAAGACCACCATGGCGCGGCTGAAGTTCCGCCCCGAGGAAGGCATGGAGGTGATCGCCAGCGGCAAGCTGACGACCTATCCCGGCAAATCCAACTACCAGATCGTCATCGACAATCTGGAGCCGGCGGGTGCCGGCGCGCTGATGGCGCTGCTGGAAGAGCGCAAGCGCCGGCTGCAGGCCGAAGGCCTGTTCGACGCCGGCCGCAAGCGGCGGCTGCCGTTCATGCCCAAAGTCATCGGCGTCGTCACCTCGCCGACCGGCTCGGTGATCCGCGACATCATCCATCGCATCAAGGACCGGTTTCCGCTTCATGTCCTGGTCTGGCCGGTCAGGGTCCAGGGCGAGACGACGGCAAGGGAAGTCACCGCAGCCGTCAACGGCTTCAACGCGTTGACATGGGACGGCCCCATCCCCCAGCCCGATCTGTTGATCGTGGCGCGCGGCGGCGGCAGCCTCGAGGACCTCTGGGGCTTCAACGACGAAGGGCTGGCGCGCGCCGTCGCTGCGTCCGGCATCCCCGTGATCTCGGCCGTCGGCCACGAGACCGATACGACGCTGATCGACTTCGTTTCCGACATGCGCGCGCCGACGCCGACGGGCGCGGCCGAGATCGCCGTGCCGGTCAGGGCGGATCTGGAGGCAACCTTGGCCAGCCTCGGCGCGCGGCTCAACGCCTGCGCCTCGCGGCATCTGGAGCGCAAGCGTCAGGCGGTGCGCGCCGCGGCACGCGCGCTCCCCTCGCCCGACCAGTTGCTGGCGCTGCCGCGCCGCCGTTTCGACGATGCTACCAGCCGCCTCGGCCGCGGGCTGACGGTGAATATCGAGCGCAAGCGGGCGACACTGGAGCGGCAAAGACTGACGCCGGCGACCCTGTCGCGGCGCCTCAACGAAGCGCGCACGCTGACCGGCCGCGACATTGCCCGGGCGCGAGCCGCGTTCTTCGCCATCGTGCGCGAACGGCGCGCGCGCTTCCAGCGCACATCGACACGCCTGTCGCCGGCGCCGATCGCCAGGCGGCAGAAGCTGCAGTCCGACGCGCTGGCCGGACTGTCGCGCAGGCAGGACCAGGCGCTGGCACGGCGGCTCGACCGGCTGCGCGCGGCGCTGACCCAAGCGGACCGGCTGCTTTCGACGCTGTCGCACAAGGCCGTGCTGGCGCGCGGCTTCGCGCTGGTCAAGGACGCCGACGGCGCCGTCGTCAAGCGGGTCGCGGAGCTTGCGCCGGGCGCGGCGCTGCAGCTTGAATTCGCCGACGGCAATGCCGAAGCCATCGCCACCAGCGGCGGGGCGCGGCCGAAGCTGGCCGCGAAATCGCCCGCTAAGGCCAAGGAGCCGGGCAATCAGGGCTCATTGTTCTGAGGTTTGCATGGGCAGCCACGATCCGCATCTTATCACCCCGTCGGGCAAGCCGCGCCTGCGCTCGTTCGGCATCGCGCTCGACGGCACGCCCGGCCGTTTCAACGCCATCACCGATGTGCCGGGCGTGTCGGTGGGCTACACGACGCTGATTTCCGGCGAGGGTCCGCTGCAGGTCGGCAACGGCCCGGTACGCACCGGCGTCACCGCGATCCTGCCGAGGCCGACCGCCGATCTCGCGACGCCGGTATTCGCCGGCGTGTTCAGCCAGAACGGCAATGGCGAGTTGACGGGAACGCATATCATCGAGGAAACCGGTGCCTTCAACTTGCCGGTCACCATCACCAACACGCATTCCTGCGGCGTCACCCGCGACGGCACGCTGCGCTGGATGCACAAGGTGCTGCCAGGCGCGCTCGATACAGGCTGGGGCCTGCCGGTGGCGGCCGAGACCTATGACGGCTTTCTCAACGACATCAACGGCCACCATGTCGGCTTCGAGCATGTCGCCTCAGCGCTCGACAGCGCCAGCCGCGGGGCCATCGACGAAGGCAGCGTCGGCGGCGGCACCGGCATGATCACCTTCGGCTTCAAGGCCGGATCGGGCACCGCCTCGCGCATCGTCGAATGGCAGGACAGGCGTTATACGCTGGGTGTTTTCGTGCAGTCCAATTTCGGCCAACGGCGCAATTTCACCATTCGTGGCCGGCGCATCGGGCCGGAGCTTGCCGACCCGGCGATCCGCGAGGCGACGGCGCGCGCCGAAAAGGGTTCGATCATTGCCATCGTCGCCACCGACGCGCCGTTCCTGCCGCATCAAATGAAGCGGCTCGCCAGGCGCGTGCCGCTCGGCATCGCCATGACCGGCGGCTATGGCTACCACAGTTCGGGCGACATTTTTCTTGCCTTCTCGACCGCCAATCCGGAGGCCGCCCAGGCGGCTTCCGGCCGCATCGCCCGCGCTGAGTTCATCCCGGACGTCGACATCGACCCGTTCTTCGACGCGGTCGTGCAAGGCGTCGAAGAAGCGATCCTCAACGCATTGGTGGCGAATGAGGATATGACCGGACGCGGCGGCAATTTCGTGCCGGCGCTGCCGAAGGAATGGCTGAAGGAAAAATTTGGATAGAACGCCGGCGGCCTGTGGCAGGCGGGTATTTATTCCGCCGGCTTGTCGGGCTTCGCTTCGCTGGTGCCCTCTTCGGCGGCTTCCTCGAGGCGCGACGCGATCAGTTCCTGGATATCGCCGACCTCTTCCTGGATGTCCTCAAGCAGAATGCCCGCCTCGGCGGCCTTGGCACAGCACTCCCTGGCGAGGGTCTCGGCCTGCTCGATCTTGATCGGCGAGTGCTGGCATTGGACTTTCTCGCCAATCCATCCGCGCAAGAACTCGATCGCATGTTCACTCATACTGCTTCTTCCCTGGCGGCAAAGCCGGTTGGTAGCCATGAACGTCGGCACCCCGCAAAGGATGCATGCCCCATTCGAGCCGAGTCGGCCTCGACCGGCAAGACATCTTGCCCGTGGTACGCGAAACCGAAGGAATGGAAAGGTTCGAGGTGCACGTTCAGATCGTTGAGAATGATGGGATTGTTGGCCGGGATCGAGAGAAGGCCGTCGTCATTGTTTTTGTTGGCTTTTTTCTATCTTTGACAGCGCATTTGTATCACGATGGGTAGCACAGACTGTGTCACAGCTTTCCGGTCAACGCTGCCTCGGCCCGCGCCGAAGCAGGCGCTATATAGTGGCATCCTCATGCAATGTCGACTCGGGGTCCTTCATCGGGGCGACTACCTCCCCAGAAGATTGCGCTCGACGGTCCTCAGATGCGTCAGCATGGCGTTGCTGGCGCCCTCGGAGTCGCGTGCCAGCAATGCATCCAGGACGACCTGGTGCTCGCTGCAATAGGTGGCGCGGCGCTCCTCCGAGAAGGAACGCTTCTTCATCTCGAACCACGGCCGCTGATTGCGCAGGATGCGCATGAGATTGTGGATCTCCTTGAGGAAGTCGTTGCGCGAACATGCGAAGATGCGGTGATGGAATTCCGCGTCCCAGTGCTCGAACGTCGGCATGTCCTGGGACGCGCAGGCGATCTTGTGCGCCTCGCGCACCGCGTTCAGTTCGCCGGCGCTGGCATTGGTCGCGGCGAAGGATGCCGCCGCCGGCTCCAGCAACTGCCTGATCTCCATCATGTCAGCCGGGCTGGTCCCTTCCATGCGCGCGACGGTCGCGGCCATGGAAGCGGGATTGGCTGCCGTCAAAAAGGTCCCACGACCGACATGTCGCACGACCGTGCCGTCATCCTCGAGCAGGCCGACGGCGCGACGCACCGTGTTGCGCGCCACGCCGAACTCGCTCGCCAGGTCACGCTCGGGCGGCATACGGCCGTTTTCCATCCATTCGCCCAGCGAAATCCGTTTCTTCAAGGCGATGGCGATGTCGTTTGCAACCAGCTTGGGCATGTTTGGCAGCGTTTATCTGATCCAATAATGAACCATTCATAGCAGCTTTTCGTGCGCCCGTCCATCATGCTAGCCTGCAAATGGGTCCGCATTTACATGGCTGCGAGCATTGGAACTATTTCATACAGCCAATTCGAATCCGGCTTGCGGCCTAAGCCAATTGGCGCTAGCGTGTTTCAAAAGAGCGGAAAATTGGCTCAAAATTGGTTCACGGGAGGAACTTCATGCGGGTCGCGACTTTCTCGCTCGCCGGCGAAAGGCGGGTCGGCCTGGTCGATCTTGCCGCCCAGACCGTCGCCCCCTTCGATTTCCCGGTCGAACGCGCCGAAGCCGGTCTGCTGGCGCTGATCGAACGCAATGGAGCCGGCCTGCCGCGCACCCTTTCCCCGATCCCGTTGGCGGGGGTAGAGATCGAAGCTCCGATTCCACAGCCGCGCCGCAACATCTTTTGCGTCGGCAAGAACTACCATGAGCACGCGCACGAGTTTGCCCGCTCAGGCTTCGATTCCAGCGCCGGCGCCGGCGCGGTGCCGAAGCACCCGATCATCTTCTCCAAAGTGCCGGAATCGGTCGTCCCCAACCACGCCAGCGTGCTGATCGATTCCACTGTCTCGACGGCGATCGACTATGAGGCGGAGCTCGCCGTCATCATCGGCAAGGGCGGGCGCGGCATCTCGAAGGAAGACGCCCTCGACCACGTCTGGGGCTACACGATCGTCAACGACGTTACGGCGCGCGACCTGCAAGGCAAGTACAGCCAGTGGCTGATCGGCAAATCGCAGGACACGTTCTGTCCGATGGGTCCATGGGCCGTCACCCGGGACGAGTTCGATCTCGCCAGTGCCGGCATCCGCTGTTTCGTCAATGAGGACCTGCGTCAGGACTCGCGGATATCGCTGCTCATCTTCGATATCCCGACCATCATCGCCACGCTGTCGCAAGGCATCACGCTCAAGCCCGGCGATATCATCGCCACCGGCACGCCCGTCGGTGTCGGCATCGGCTTCGATCCACCCAGATATCTCAAGCCCGGCGACGTCGTGCGCATCGAGATCGACGGCATCGGCACGCTGGAGAACCGTTTCGTGGAGAGGCCGCAATGACGACCGTGACTGTCGGCCAGGTCGTCGCGGAAGCGACTGGCGAAGGCGCGGCCGTGGTGATGATCCACGGCCTCGGCGGAACCTCGAACATGTTCCAGCCGCAGATGGGTGCGCTCTCGGGTTACCGCGTCATCCGGCTCGACCTGCCGGGGTCGGGCCGCTCGCCGCGGCCGATCGAGCCGCTGACCATCGAAGGAATGAGCGAAGCCGTGATCCGCGCCATGGCCGGCATGGGCGTGACGTCAGGGCATTTCGTCGGCCATTCGATGGGCACCATCGTGTGCCAGCAGATCGCGGTGACGCAGCCCGCGCTGGTCGCCTCGCTGACGCTGTTCGGCGCCTTGGCAGAACCGGGCGAGGCAACCCGGCAGGGGCTCGGCAACCGGGCGCGCCTGGCACGCTCCGGCGGCATTTCCGACATCGCCGATCAGATCGTCGCCAATGCGATCTCGGTCCACACAAGGGAGACATCTCCCGCGGCGGCGGCCTTCGTGCGCGAATCCATCACCCGCCAGGACCCCGAATCCTATGCCCGCACCTGCGAGGCCCTGGCCAAAGCCGCCGCGGTCGATGCGCGCCGGATTTCGGCGCCGACCCTGCTCGTCACCGGCGATGCCGACACCGTCAATCCGCCGGGCGTCGCCCAGGCGCTTGCCGACAAGATCAAGGGAGCCATATTCTCCTCGCTCGATCGGTGCGGACACTGGGCCACGGTGGAAAGTCCGCGGGAAAGCAGCTCCAGGCTCGCCGATTTTTTGAGACGGGTTGATAGGTGAGGATTTCGGATCGGGCGTAGACTTACGCGCTCGGCAAGTTGGGAGGCTTGTTATGGCAGACGAAAACTGGGCCGGAAACGGGTCGGGAAGCACGCTCTTCACCAATGTGCGCGTGCTCGACGCATCAGGTGAATACCCCTACACCGGCGAGGTGCTGGTGCAGGGCAACCGCATCAAGCAGATCACCAAGGGCTCGTCTCGCTTCGGCTCCTCGTCGTCGTCTTCCTACAACGGCGGCGCGCCGGGGGGCGCAACCGTGATCGACGGCATGGGCGCGACGCTGATGCCCGGCATGATCGACGCGCATCTGCATCTGTCCTGGAACAACGCGCCCGGCATCGATCCCATCCAGATGATGGAGATCGAGGAGCACATGCTGGTCACCATGGAGATGGCCAAGCTGGTGCTCGACGCCGGCTTCACCGCCGGCCGGGGCGCGGCCGCCGCCAAGCCGCGGCTCGACGTCGTCGCCAAGAAATTCATCAACCAGGGCCGGTTTCCAGGCCCGCGTTACCTCGCGGCCGGGCCTGAGATCACCACGGTCGGCGGCCTCGGCGATTCCGCGCCCTCGCATATTCCGCATGAGGGCCTCAATCTCGGCATCGTCGTCTCCGGCCCGGAGGAGATCCGCCGCACGGTGCGCCAGCTGATCAAATACGGCGTCGATTCCATCAAGCTCAACCTCTCCGGCGAGAGCATCACCGGCATGGGCGCGGAAGAGACCCCGATGTCCGAGGAAGAGGTCGCGATGGCCGCTTCCGAGGCGCGCTGCCGCAACAAGGTGCTGTCGGCGCATGCGCGCTCGTCCGGCTCGGTCAAGCAGTGCGTCCGCCACGGCATCCAGAACATCTACCACGCTTCCTTCGCCGACGAGGAAGCGCTCGACATGCTCGAGGCGGTCAAGGACAAGCATTTCGTCGCGCCGGGCATCGCCTGGCTGATCAACACCGCGCGTTACGCGGAGCAATGGGGCATCAAGCCCGGCTCGCCGCTGTCGCTCGAATATGAGCGCGAGCTCGAAATGTGCATCGACACGATGAAGAAGATGCACCGGCGCGGCATTCGTGTGTGCATCGGCGGCGACTACGGCTTCGCCTGGACGCCGCAAGGCACCAACGCCAAGGACATCCAGACCTTCGTCGAGATGCTCGGCTTCTCGCCGATGGAGGCGATCCAGGCCGGCACCAAATATGGCGGCCAGATCATGAACATGGGCGATGAGCTCGGCCTGATCAAGGAAGGCTACCTTGCCGACATCCTTTTGATCGACGGCGATCCGATTTCGGATGTGCGCATCCTGCAGGACAAGAACCGCATCCTCGCCATCATGAAGGACGGCAAGTTCCACAAGGCGCCGCGCATGAACGAGCAGCGCCGGCGGCTGACCGCATGAGCATTCTCGACCAGCCATCGTCCGCTTCGCTGTCGGGCGGCGGCGTGACGCGCCGCCAGGTCTGGGGCCTTGTCGGCCTGTTGGCCGCGGCGATCGTCGCCTGGCTGGTCTTCGCTATCTGGCCCGCCTGGCTGAATGCGATCCTGATCTCTAAGAAGGCGTTCGTCAGCGCCATCCTCAACGGCCTGACGCTCGCCGGCCTCTATTTCCTGGTCGCCAGCGGGTTCACCCTGATCTTCGGCCTGATGCGCAACATCAACCTGGCGCACGGCTCGCTCTACCTGCTCGGCGCCTATATCGGCTACGAGGTCACCAGCCGCACCGGCTACTGGCTGCTCGGCGTCGCCGCCGGCTTCGTCGTCATGGCCATCATCGGCGTCGTCATGCAGGTTTTCGTCTTCCGCCGCCTGGAGGGCGACGACCTCAGGCAGACCCTGGTCACCATCGGCATCTCGATCGTCGCCGCCGACCTTATGCTGGCGGTCTGGGCCGGAGGCACCTACCAGATCGCGACGCCGGAATGGCTCGACGGCGCCCTGACCTTGCCCGTCATCACCGCGGTGCGCTCGAACGGCGCCTCGGTCTTCCTGACCTATCCGCTTTACCGCGTGGTCGTGCTGGCCGCGGCGATCGTCATCGGGGTCGGGCTGTGGCTGATGCTCAACAAGACGCGCGTCGGCATGATGATCCGCGCCGGCGTCGACGACCGCGCCATGCTGTCGGCTTCGGGTGTCAATGTGCATGCGGTGTTCGCCATCGTCTTTGCGGTCGGCGCCGGGCTTGCGGGTTTCGCCGGCGTCGTCGGCGGGTCGGCGCTCTCGGTCGCGCCGGGCGAGGACGTGCGCTATCTGCTCGCCTCGCTGGTGGTGGTCATCGTCGGCGGCATGGGCTCCATCACAGGCGCGGCGATCGGAGCGCTGCTCATTGGCCTCGCCGAGCAGATCGGCCTCGTCTACTTCCCGACCTATGGCGTGGTGCTGACCTTCGTCATCATGGTGATGACGCTGGCGGTGCGGCCGCAAGGCATCATGGGGAAGGCGCGATGAGCCTGGCCACAGCCGCCGACGGCGCGGCGCCGCAGCAGAACTGGCTGGACAGGATCGGCGCGGGTCACGTCATCCTGGCCGTCGCGCTCCTTCTCTATCCGCTGGTGGCATCGGATTTCTTCCTGACGCAGATCGCCGGCTATTCGATGATCTTCGGCGTGCTGGCGCTGTCGCTGATGCTGCTGGCCGGCTATGGCGGAATGCTCAGCCTGGCCCAGATCACGGTCGCGGGCATCGCCGCCTATGCCGTCGCCATCCTCGGCAGCAACACTTCCAACGTGCTCGGCTTCGGCTGGCCGTGGTGGATCGTCGTCCCCTTCGCGGTCGCCGCGGCAGCGGTGACATCGGCGCTGATCGGCTGGATCTCGGTGCGCACGGAAGGCATCTACACGCTCATGATCACGCTGGCGATCGCGACGGCGACCTTCTACTTCGCCCAGCAGAACTACGCGATCTTCAACGGCCATTCCGGCTATGCCGGTATCCACGCGCCGGTGTTCTGGGGCATCGACTGGCGGGATCCGAAACCCTTCTATTTCCTCTGTCTCGGCCTTGCGATGCTGTCCTACGCGGCGGTGCTCTACGGCTCCCGCTCCACCTTCGGCATGACCTTGCAGGCGATCCGCGACAACCCGCGAAGGATGCGGGCGCTGGGCTACCATGTCACCGCGCACAAGGTCTTCGCCTGGTTCCTGGCCGGCATCCTCGCCGGGCTCGCCGGCGTGCTTCTGGTCTGGTTCAACGGACGCGTCTCGCCCGGCACGATCGGTGTCGACGTGGCGATCGACATCCTGATCATCGCCGTCATCGGCGGCCTGCGCCACCCGATCGGGCCGTTCGTCGGCGCGATCGTCGTCATACTGATGCAGACCTTCGCCATCGACATCGTCGGCGCCGAGCGTTTCAACACGCTGATCGGGCTGGTGTTCCTGGCGATCGTCTTCGTCTCGCCGGATGGAATTCTTGGGTTGTGGGGGAGGATCAAGCCACATCTTGCCCAGGGATCCTTGCGCGCCGGCCCCTAGCGGCTGGCGCGGATGAACGACTGCTGACCAATCAAACGGGAGGAACCGAAAATGCACAGACGTACACTTCTGGCCCTGGCGCTGTTCACCGGGCTGACCGCGCCTTCGATGGCGCTCGCCGCCGACGACACGATCAAGATCGGCCTGCTCGCCACTTTCGAGGGACCGTTCACGGTGCTCGGCGAGGACGGCGAACGCGGCGCCATGACGGCGGTCGCCGAGACCAACGGCACCGTCGCCGGCAAGAAGATCGAGATCGTCAAGGGCTCGTCCGACGCCTCGCCCGACAGCGCCGTGCGCGCCGCGCGCAAGCTGGTCGAGCAAGACGGCGTGAAGGTGCTGGTCGGCCCGCTTTCGGGAGATGAAGGCCTCGCCGTCAAGGATTACGCCAAGACCAAGCCCGACGTGACGTTCATCAACGGAACCTCGGCCGCGCAGGACACGACGCTGCGCAATCCGGCCGAGAACTTCTTCCGCTTCTCCACCGACGGCGCGCAGTGGATGGCAGGCCTCGGCACCTATGCCTTCAACGAGAAGGGCTACAAGAAGGTCGCCACCGTCGCCGAGGATTATTCCTTCCCCTACACGCAGGTCTTCGGCTTCATGGCCGAATTCTGCAAGGCCGGCGGGCACGTGCCGTCGAAATCCTGGGTGCCGATCGGCAACAAGGACTTCTCCTCCGTCATCGCGGCGATCCCCGAGGATGTCGACGCCATCTATGTGGCGCTCGGCGGCGCCGACGCCGTCAACTTCCTGACCCAGTACCAGCAGGCCGGCGGGTCGGCTCCGCTGATCGGCGGCTCGATCACCGTCGACCAGACCGTGCTGACCTCCAAAGGCAAGCTGCGCGACGTGCTCAAGGGCACGCCCTCGGCTGGACCGACGGCCGATACCAATGACGCGCCGGCATGGAAGGCGTTCGTCGACGCCTACAAGAAGCAGCCGGGCGCCTTCCCCTCGCCGTCGCTCTTCGCCCATGGCTATTATGTGAACATGAAGGCGACGCTGCTGGCGCTCGACCAGGTCGGCGGCGACGTCTCCGACGGCGGCAAGAAGTTGCGCGAGGCCTTGTCGAAGCTGTCCTTCGACACGCCGACCGGCAAGGTGTCGCTCGACAAGAACCGCAATGCCGTCGCCGACATCTTCCTGACCGAGGTCACCGAAGGTTCGGACGGCAATCTCCTGAACAAGCTGGTCAAGGTCGTGCCGCAGGTCAATCAGACGCTCGGCATTCCCGAAGACGAGTTCATGAAGCTCGGGGCGGTCAACCGCGACAATCCGAGCTGCCCATAACAGCACCTGCAAGAGCATCGTCAGTGACCGAAAACCTGGCCGCGAACCGTCTGCAGAGCTCCGGTGCCTACGCGCTGGAGCTCGATGGCGTTGCGCGGCATTTCGGAGCGCTGGTGGCGCTTTCGGGCATCGACATGAGGATCGCGGCCGGCGAGCGGCGCGCGGTCCTCGGCTCCAACGGCGCCGGCAAGACCACCCTGTTCAACGCCGTGACCGGCGACTTCCTGCCCACCGCCGGCCGCATCCGCTTCTTCGGCGAGGACATCACCGACCTGCCGCCGCATGAGCGCATCCGCCGCGGCCTGCGCCGCACCTATCAGATCTCGCAACTGTTCAAGGGACTGTCGGTCCTCGATTCCATCTTTCTCGCCTGCCGGGGCGTCTCGCGCCGGCGGTTTTCGCTGTTGAGGCCCGCCGACGACGACGTCAACATGGTACAGGCGCGATCGATACTCGAGGCCGTTCATCTCGAAGCCCATCGCGACGCACTGGTGGCGACGCTCAGCCACGGCCAGCAGCGCCAGCTCGAAATCGCGCTGGCGCTCGCCGGCGCGCCGCGCTTCATACTGTTCGACGAGCCGGCGGCTGGTCTTTCGCCGACCGAGCGGCGCGACCTCGTCGCCATCCTCAACGCGCTGCCCAAGCATATCGGTTTCATTATCATCGAGCACGATCTCGACGTCGCCCTGCGCGTGGCGGACTACGTGTCGATGATGCACAATGGGCACCTGTTCAAGGAAGGCACGCCGCAGGAAATCGAGGCCGATCCGGAGGTCCAACAGATCTATCTCGGAGGCAAGCATGGCTGAACGCTCCGCCGGCAAAAGCGCCAGGGCGGTGCTGAAGATAGAAGACCTGCAGGTCTTCTATGGCGAAAGCCATGCGCTGCAGGGGATTTCGCTGACGCTGGAGAGCGGCGTGCTTTCCGTGGTCGGCCGCAACGGCATGGGCAAGTCGACGCTGTGCAACACCATCGTCGGATTGAAACGCGCGCGTTCCGGCTCGATCCGCTTCGACGGCCGCGAGATCACCGCGCTCGAGCCGCACGAGATCCACCGTCTCGGCATCGGTTATGTCCCGCAGGGGCGGCGCGTCTGGCCGAGCCTGACGGTCGACGAGCATCTGCGGCTTGCCGCCGGCAACCGGCGTGACGCCGCCTGGACGGTCGAGCGCGTCTACCAGACCTTTCCGCGCCTAGCGGAGCGGCGGCACAATGGCGGGTCACAACTGTCGGGGGGCGAGCAGCAGATGCTCGCCATCTCGCGCGCGCTGCTCAGCGAGCCGAAGCTCCTGGTGATGGACGAGCCGACCGAGGGCCTGGCGCCGATCATCGTCGAGCAGGTCGAAAAGATGCTGGTCAACCTTGCCGCGGAAGGCGAGATGGCGGTGCTCGTCATCGAGCAGAATATCGGGGTGGCGACCGCCGTCTCCAGCCAGGTCGCGATCATGGTCAATGGCCGGATCAACCGGCTGATGGACGCGGCCGCGCTCGCCGCCGACCGCGACCTGCAGCAGCGGCTGCTCGGCGTCGGACGCCACGCCGAGGAAGCGCCTGTCACGCCGACGGAAGCGGCGCAGGCAAAGGAGCAACTGGCGGCCGTCTATCGCGTGGACCGCGCGGCCGCCGGATCCATCGAACCGGCGGGGGGCGATGGCGTCTACCGGCCCGTCACCCAATTGCCCAACCGCTGGAACGTGCCTGTCACCGAACTGAGGCAGGCGGCCGTCGACAAGACCGCGCCCCAGGACGACCCGAGGAAGGTCTTCGCCATACCTTTCGCCGAGCGCATCGGCAAAACCGTGCTGGTCGTCGGTACCTTCGACACCAAGGGCAAGGAATTGCGCTTCGTCGCCGATCGGCTGAAGTCGCTCGGGCTGCCTGTCCGCACCGTCGACCTGTCGACATCGGGAAAGCCGTCCAGCGCGGACGTGCCCGCCATGCAGGTGGCCGGCATGCACATGCGCGGATCCTCAGCCGTGTTCACCGACGATCGCGGCGGCTCGGTCAGCGCCATGGCAGAGGCTTTCGCGCGGTGGATCGAGCGCGAGCCGCGCATCGGCGGCGTCATCTCGGCGGGCGGCTCCGGTAGCACCACGCTGGCGACATCGGGCATGCGGGTCCTGCCGGTCGGCATCCCAAAGCTGATGGTCTCGACGGTGGCCGCGGGCGACGTCGCCAAATATGTCGGCGGCGCCGACATCATGATGTTCCATTCGGTCGCCGACGTTCAGGGGCTGAACTCCATCACCGAGCAGGTGCTGTCCAACGCCGCCCACGCCATGGCCGGCATGGTCGCGCAATTGCCCAATGCGGAGGCGTGGGACGCCAGACGCAAGCTGGCGCGCCCTGCCCTCGGCATCACCATGTTCGGCGTCACCACGCCGGCGGTGCAAGCGGTGACGAAGCGGCTTGAAGCCGATTATGACTGCCTCGTCTTCCACGCCACCGGTATCGGCGGGCGCGCCATGGAGAATCTCGGCGATTCCCGGTTGCTGTCGGCCTTCCTCGACCTCACCACGACCGAAGTGGCCGACATGATCGTCGGCGGCGTCTTCCCGGCGACCGAGGATCGTTTCGGGGCGGCGATCCGCACAAGGCTGCCCTATGTCGGTTCGGCCGGCGCGCTCGACATGGTCAATTTCGGCCCGCGCGAGACGGTGCCGGAGAAGTTCCGCGGCCGCAAATTCGTCATCCACAATCCCAACGTCACGCTGATGCGCACCACCCGCGACGAGAACCGCGCCTTCGGCGAATGGATCGGCGGGCGGCTCAACGCCATGGACGGGCCGGTGCGCTTCCTGCTGCCCGAGGGCGGCGTTTCGCTGCTCGACGCGCCCGGCCAGCCCTTTCACGATCCGGAAGCCGACAACGCATTGTTCGAAGCGATCGAGAAGACCGTTCGGCGGACGCCGCAACGCCATGTCGAGCGGGTGCGCGCCAACATCAACGACACGCCTTTCATCGACGCGGTGATCAGCGCTTTCCACGCGATCGGCCCAAAGCTGCAGAGGCGGGCATGAACAGTTGGACTTTACCGGACGGCGGACGGATCTTCGAAATTGGTGCCGGGCGCCTGGCACTGACCGGATTGTGTAGGGGAGAATAAATCATGGACGCGCAGAGCTTTGGCGCCTTCCTGTTGTGGCTGATCGTTGCCGCGGTCGTCGTGGTGATCGCCGTCTACATCCTGCGGTGGCTCTATCGCCGCTCAACCAAGGAGACGGCGTTCGTGCGCACCGGCTTCCTGGGGGAGAAGGTGGTGGTCAATGGCGGCGCCTTCGTCATTCCGGTGCTGCATGAGATCACTCCGGTCAACATGGGTGTGCTGCGCATCGAGGTTCGCCGCGAGGACGCACTGGCGCTGATCACCAGGAACCGCATGCGCGTCGACCTCATCGCCGAGTTCTTCGTGCGCGTCGGCGCGAGTCGCGAGTTCGTCGCCGCCGCGGCGCAGACACTCGGCCGCCGCACGCTGCAACCCGACAGCCTGCGCGAATTGCTGGAAGGCAAGTTCGCCGGCGCCATGCGCACCGTCGCCGCGCAGATGACGCTGGAAGAAATGCACGAGCTGCGCGGCGACTATGCCAACAAGGTCCAGGCCCTTGCTTCGGATTCGCTGGCCGCCAACGGGCTCGAGCTGGAAAGTGTCGCCATCGTCGACCTCGACCAGACCAGCCTCGAATATTTCGATCCGTCCAACGCCTTCGATGCCGAAGGCCTGACGCAGCTGACGGAGTCCATCGAGACCAGACGCCGCATGCGCAACGAGATCGAGCAGCGCACTCTCGTCGACATCCGCAACCAGAACCTCGACACGCAGCGCAAGGTGCTGGAGATCGAGCGCGACACCGAATATGCGCGCCTGGAGCAGGAGCGCGAAGTCGAGATCCGTCGCGCGGCGCAGCGCTCCGAGCTCGCCAGGGAGCGCGCCGTGCGCGACCAGGAGGCCGAACAGGCGCAGCTTTCCGCGCGCGAGGCGGTGGAGAAATCGCGTCTCGCCCAGGAGCGGAGCATCACAGAGGAACGCATCCGTAGCGAGGAGGACACGCAGCGCCGCGAGATCGCGCGCCGCCGCGCGCTCGACGAGGCCGAGATGAAGATGCGCGAATTGACCGAGCGCGAGCAGATCGCGCTCGGACTCTCGCTGGAGAAGGCGCGCATCGAACGCGAAGGCGCGCAGAGCGGGCTTGAGATCGAACGCAAGAAGTCGCTCGAGATCGCCGAACTCGAACGCCAGATCGCGCTGGCCGAAAAGGCGCTTGAAGTGACCAGGGCGGAGGCGGAGAAGCGCCGCGCCGAGATCGTCGAGAACCAGGCGACCGAGACCGCGAGGATCGAGCAGGAACGCGCCGTCGATGAGGTGCGGATCGACAGGGAGCGCCATCTCGAAGCCTTGCAGATCGCCAAGCGCCAGGCCTTCGAGGAAGCCGAGATCTCGGCCGGCGAAGAGGTCGAGCGGGCCCGCATCACCACCGAGCGCGGCATCGAGGAGGCTCGTCTCATCAAGGAGCGAGACATTCGCCAGCTCGGCGTCGACCGCGATCAGAAGATCGAGATCGCTGAAATCCAGAAGGCTATCGACATCGCCAAGAAGACGCAGGAACGCTCCTCCGCCATCGCCGCTTCGGAAGCCGTTCGCGCCAAGGCCATCCAGGCCGAGGAACAGGCTTTGACCGCCCGCGAGCGCGAGATCGCCGAGCGCCGCAAGCTGACCGACCTGATCGCCGCCCAACGCGAGGCGGAGCGCGAGGCCCTTCGTGTGACGGCCGCCGCCGAAGCCGAGATGAAGGCCGCGAAGAGCCTGGCGGAGGCGCAGAAGATCGCGGCCGTCGCCGCCGCGGAATCGGAAAAGATCCACGCGCTTGCCGCGGCCCAGCGCTACGAAGTCGACGCGACCGGCCACCGGCAGATCAACGAAGCCGAGAACCTTCTCTCCAGCGAGGCGCGCGCCGGCCGCCTGCGCGGCAAATTGCTGGATCACATGGAAGGCATCATCCGCGAGAGCGTCAAGCCGATGGAGAAGATCGACGGCATCAAGATCCTGCATGTCGACGGCATCAATGGCGGGCCTGGCGGTAACCGCAACGTCACCGACGAGGTGATCGATTCGGCGCTGCGCTACCGAGTGCAGGCGCCGATGATCGACAATTTGATGAAGGAGATCGGCATCGAGGGCGGTTCGCTCGGACGGATGACCGACGTACTGCGCGACGCCAAGGACATTTCGAATCTCGCCCGCGACAAGAAGGGCAAGGGCAAGACCGCCAAGGACGACGATGACGACCGCGACCATTGACGAGATGTCCGCAAGGTCGTTTCCCGAGGGCGGACGACTCCGTAGTTATCTCGGCGGTCGCCCGGCATGACCAAGGTCTATGTCTCCTCGGTCATCCCGGCCCCGGCCGCGGACGTCTGGAAGGTCGTGCGCGACTTCAATGGCTTGCCGGGCTGGGCGCCTTTCGTGGCCGAAAGCCGCATCGAGCAGAACGCGCATGCCGACCGGATCGGCTGCATCCGCAGTTTCACGCTCAAGGACGGCGGACGCATCCGCGAGCGACTGCTGGCGCTGTCGGACTACGACCTCTCCTGCAGCTATGCGATCCTGGAGAGCCCGATGCAGGTGGAGAACTATGTCGCCACTCTGTCGCTGACGCCGATAACCGACGGCAATCTGACCCTGGCAGAGTGGCAGGCCGAGTTCGACTGCGCGCCCGGGCGCGAGGCGGCGCTGACGCAGCAGATCGGCAGCGGCGTGTTCCAGGCCGCGCTGACGGCGCTGAAGCAGCGCTTCGGACGCTGACCCGCCGCGAATGGTCCAGGTTCGCCAGAGCACGATCATCGATGCCCCGATCGAGGAGGTCTGGGCGATCCTGCGCGACTTCAACGGCCACGACCGCTGGCACCCGGCCATCGCGGCGAGCGAGATCGACGGCGGCGAGCCGGCCGACACGGTCGGCGCCGTTCGCCATTTCCGCCTGGCCGACGGCGGGGAATTGCGCGAGCAGCTTCTGGCGCTCTCCGACAAGGAGCGCCGGCTGAGCTACTGCCTGCTCGAGGCGCCGCTGCCGTTGATGGGCTATGTCGCATCGATACGGCTGAAGCCGGTGACCGACGGCAACGCCACCTTCTGGGAATGGCGCTCTGAATTCGATCCACCGGCGCATCGCCGCGACGAACTGGTGAAGCTGGTCGCCGAAGACATCTATCGCGCCGGCTTTGCCGCGATCCGCACTCTCCTCGCACGCCGCGACGCCGCCATGCCGGCCGAGGCAAGGCCGGCCATCATGCCGTCGAGGCCGACAGGCGCCGCACCCATTTCGATCCCCGCGCGGGCGATCCTCGCACCGTCCCTCGACACGCGAGAAACGACGCGCGCGATTCTTGTTGAGCGCTATGGCGGACCGGAAGTGCTGGAGCTGAAGGAAATCGCATTGCCGCCGCCTGCGCCCAGCGAGGTGCGGGTCCGCCACACGGCGATCGGCGTCAACTTCATCGACGTCTATTGCCGCACCGGCTTCTTCGATCTGCTGCGGCTGCCCGGCGTTCCAGGCATGGAGGCGGCAGGTGTCATCGAGGCGGTTGGTTCGGCGATCTCCGGCCTGTCGATCGGCGATCGCGTGGCCTATGCCTGCCCGCCGGTCGGCGCCTATGCCGAGCGCCGCAACATGGTGCCCGATCTGTTGGTGCGCCTGTCGGACGACATATCGGACGAAACCGCCGCCGCGAGCCTGCTCAAGGGCGTGGCGGCCAGTTTTCTCCTGCACGACGTCCATGCCGTCAGACCGGGTGAAGTCGTGCTCATCCACGCCGCCGCCGGAGGCATCGGCCAGTTGCTGGTGCAATGGGCACGACATCTCGGCGCAACTGTGATCGCAACCGTGTCGAGCGACGACAAGGCGCGCATCGTCGAAGGTCTCGGCGCGCATCGCGTCATCGTCTATTCGCGCGAGGATTTCGCGGAGGCGGTCATGCGGCTCACAAACGGCGCCGGCACGGATGTCGTCTATGATGCCGTCGGCGCCGACACGTTCGGCGGCTCGCTCGCCGCGCTCGCCGTGCGCGGCCATCTCGTCAGCTTCGGCCAGGCATCGGGACCGATCGGCAACTGGGACGTCGGCCGTTTCGCCTCCAAGTCCATCACCGTTTCGCGGCCCAATTACGGGCACTATACCGACGCGCCCGAGAAGCTCGCGCCGCACGTCGACCGCTTTTTTGCGGCATTGCGCCAGCGCGCCGTCAGGGTCGGGCAGCCTGCGTCCTACGATCTGGCCCAGGCCGCGGACGCCCATCGGGACCTGGAAGCCCGCAGGACCAGCGGAGCACTCGTCCTGTTGCCGTAGCCAGCCGGTCAGAGCGATGAGAAGCTGTTGACGCCGGTGCGCATCGGGTTTTCCGACTTCCACTTTTCGAGCGGGTTCTCCGATTTCCATTCGGCGGCATAAGCGCCGAGCGTGGTGAAATGCACGCCCGCGCAGGCCTTCATGCGCTGGATCAGCCGGTCGAGCATCATGATGCGGTGGCCGCGGCCGATGAATTCGGGATGCATGGTGAGCGTGTAGATGCCGCCCTTGCAGTTCTGAAGCGCATACTGGAAGTCATCCCACCAGATTTCCTCGATGTCGCGCGGATTCGAATAGCCCTGGTTCCAGCCGGCGACGACCTCGAAGGCCGGGTAGTCGTCCAGCCCCCAGGTCACGGGAAGCTCGACGATATCGGTCGCAGGGCCGAATTTGTAGGGCTCGTCCAGGCCCCACTTGTCGTGCTTGCGCAGATAGTAGGGATGAAAATCATGCGCCATGCAGCTCGAATCGTAGAGGAAGCCGAACTCTTCCAGGAGTTCGACTGTGTTCTCGCTGAAATCCCAGGCGGGAGAACGGTAGCCGGCCGGGCTGATGTCGAGCTTTCGGTAGGCGGCGAGGCCATTCTCGATGATGCGGCGCTCATCGTCCCTGCCGAACTTAGCTGGGTTCTCATGCACCCAGCCGTGATGGCCGAATTCGTGGCCGTCGTCGCGGATCGCCCGGACGAGATCCGGGAAAGCCAGGATGTTGTGGCCGGGAATGCAGAAGGTTCCGGGAATGTCGTGCTTCTTCAGGAGCGAAAGCACGCGCGGCGTCGCTACCACCGTGAACTCGCCGCGCGACACCATGGAGGGATTGCGGCTTTCCATGGTCCCGATCCACGCCGAAGGGCCGTCGACGTCGAAAGTGAGGGCCACCGAGAGGTCGTTTTTCATGGCTTTGCGGCTCCCGGAAGGAAATGTTGAATTTCTGATATTTTGATGCAAACTATGGAAATATGTAAAAAATTCAAGACTGCTTTTCCGAGGAGATCCGAGATGCGATTCAAAGGCAAGCGCGCCGTCGTCACCGGCGCGGCGAGCGGCTTGGGCCTGGCCACGGCGCAGAGGCTTCGCGCCGAAGGCGCCGATGTGCTCTCCGTCGATCGCAATGCCGATCTGGCCGACGCCATGGCCACGCCCAGGCTGCTGATCGACATCGCATCGAAGGAGGCACCGGAAGCGATCGTGCGGACAGCGATGGATAAGCTCGGCGGCATCGACTTCCTGGTCAACAATGCCGGCCTTGGCCGTCTCATCACGCTCGAGGAGAGCGACGACGACTATATCGACGACACCATGGCCATCAATCTGCGCGCCACGATCCGCCTCACGCGCGAAGCGCTGCGCGTGATCAGCCGGCCGGGCGGCTCGATCGTCAACATCGCGTCGATCTTCGGCGAGGTTGGCTTCCCGCGCTCGGTGATCTACGGGCACGACCAAGGGCGCGATCGCGCAGTTCACCCGCAACGTTGCGGCGGACGTCACCCAGCATGGCATCCGCGTCAATGCGATCGCGCCGGGGCTCATCGAAACGCCGAGCAATCGCGAATTCGTCCAGAACGACCCCTGGTACAAGCGCAACATGATCGACACCATCCCGGCCCGCCGCAGCGGCCAGCCGCCGGAAATCGCTTCGGTCGTCGCCTTTCTCTGCTCGGACGATGCGTCCTATGTCAGCGGCCAGGTGCTGGCCGTCGACGGCGGCTGGCTCGGCACGCGCGGGGTTTACGCATGAGCGGCGAACGGGGCGAGCTTGAAGGCCGCGTCGCCATCGTCACCGGCGCCGCCGGCGGGATGGGCGACGCGATAACCCAGGCTTTTCTGGCGGCAGGATGCCGCGTCGTGGCCACCGACCTGAAGCCGCAGCAGCTTCCCGAAGCCGGCGACGCCCTGTCGCGCCTGTCGCATGACGCATCGAGCGAAAGCGACTGGCACATAGTCGTCGCGGAAGCGGTCGGCCGCTTCGGGCGGATCGATATCCTGGTCAACAACGCCGCTTATTTCGAGCCTGCATCCTTCGTCGACACGTCGGCAGCGGACATGGATGCGCATTACCGGGTGAACCAGCGCGGCGTGCTGATCGGCATGCAGGCGGTCCTGCCCGCCATGCGATCGGCGGGACGCGGGACGATCGTCAACATCTGCTCGGTGGCGGCGCTCAGCGGCTCGACCGGAGCCTTCGCCTATATGTCGACCAAATGGGCGATCCGCGGCATGAGCCGGGCGGCCGCGCGCGAGCTCGCCCCACTCGGCATCCGCGTGAACGCCATCATGCCGGGGCTGATCGACACGGCGATGATGGCGTGCAACCCGCCGGAGCGGAATGCCGGCATCATCGGCGCCATCCCCGCCGGCCGCGCGGGACGATCCGAAGAAGTCGCCGAGGCAGCACTTTATCTCGCGAGCGACCGCTCCGCCTATCTGACGGGCTCAGAGATCGTCGTCGACGGGGGCCTCTCCGCATGAGGATCCGGGAGCGCCTGACGAGCGAGGATTTCGTCTTCACCAATTCGGAGAAGAAGGTCGTCCGCGAGCTCCTCAACAACTATCCCTCCGCCGCGCTGGTCTCGGCATCGCATCTGGCGCGCTGCGCCGGCGTCAGCGATCCGACGGTGGCGCGGCTCGCCAACAAACTTGGCTACGAGCGCTTCGCCGACATGCAGCAGGCACTGCTCGACGAGGTGGCGTCCCACCTCAATTCACCGATGACGATGCTGTCTTCGTCGAGCCGGTCGCTCGGCAGCCGCGAGGTCTGGCAAGGCTACCTGCAGGCCGTGGCCCGCGACCTTGGCGTGATGGAGCGGGAAATCCTCCCGGCCCAGTTCGCCGATGCGGTCGACCTGATCAGCGACCCCAAGCTGCGCCTGAGTTGCCTTGGCGGCCGCGTCAGCGGCTTCCTCGCGGCGATGCTGCAATGGCATTTGCAGCAGATCCGGCCCGGCGTGCAATTGTTGACCCACGACCGATCGCAACTTGCGGACCGGCTCGTGGATTTCGGCAAGCGCGACCTTCTGGTCGTCTTTGACATCAGGCGCTACGAGATCGACGTCGTGCAGTTTGCGGAAGCCGCCGCGGGGCGCGGGGCGCAGATTGTCCTCTTCACCGATCGCTGGCGGTCCCCCATCGCGCAAAGGGCGACGATCGTCTTTTCGGCGCCGGTCGAAACCGTGTCGCCTTTCGATACGATGACGCCGTCGCTCGCGCTGATGGAAGCGCTGATCGCGGCCGTCGCCCGCAAGCACGGCGATTCCTTCGCCAAGCGGATGGAGCGCATCGAAGCGACGCGCGCGCCCTACAATATCACCGTCGACCAGAAACCGCTCGCGACCGCCACGCCAAGCCGCCGCGGTCGCAAGCCGAAAGGGGTTTAGGGCGTTTCACCGTTTTACGAAAACGGCGAAACGCCCTATCTCTTGTTTTGACGCAATTCCGGACGGAAAACCGCGCACACTTTTCCTGGAATTGCTCTAGTAAACCGCCTCATAGGCTTTGCATTGATCGAGCACGCTGCGGTCGCCGAGGAACTTCAACTCGCCGCGCTTGTGGTCGCGGTAGACCTCGCAAAAGCCGGCGGGGAACCAGCCGCGCACGGTCTCGTTGGCCATCATCCGCTCGATTGCCTCGCCAAGCGATTGCGGCAACCGGGTGAAGCCGCGGGCCGCGAGCGCCGCGGGATCGAGCAGCGAAAGATCTTCCTGCGTCGCCTGCGGCGCCTCGAGCTTTTCCACAATGCCCTGCACTCCGGCATGAACGATAGCCGCGAGCGCCAGATGCGGCGATGCGGCGGCGTCGGCCGCGCGGAATTCGATGTTGTATTGCCTGGCCACGCCCTCCGGATCGCGCGCGGTGGTCGGGCATATCCGCACCGACGCTTCCCGGTCGCGGACACCGAGATTGTTGAAGGCCGCGCTCCAGCGATGCGGCGTCAGCCTGAGATAGGAAACCGACGACGGCGCCGTGAAGGCGACGATGCTGTCGAGATATTTCAGCACGCCCGCGACGAACCCTTGGGTGATCGCGGACATGCCGTGCGGACCGCTCTCGTCATAGGTCGCGGGGCGGCCGCTGGAGTCCTCGAAGCTGAGATGGATATGGACGCCATTGCCGACACCGTCGGGATGGCGGATCGGGGTGAAGCTTGCCTCGTCGTCGAAGCGTCGCGCCGTGGCGCGGACCATCTCGCGCAGGACAAGGCCGGCATCGGCCACGCGCACGCCGCGCTCCGGGCTGATCGTCACCTCGTATTGACCGACGCCGTATTCTTTCATCACCGTGTCCGGCTTGAGGCCGGCCGTCTTGATCGCGGCCATCAGCGTTGCGGCGAATGCCGCCCGGTTGCGGTAGCCCTCCATCGAATAGGCACCGCCGCCGTCGCTGGCCTTGAGATGGAACTCGTGTTCGAAGGCACCGATCAACCGGACACCCGCGACGTCGTCCAGCTTCTTCAGCGCCGATTTCAGGATGGAGCGCGTGCAGCACTCCCAGGGAGCGCCGTCGAGGGTCAGGATGTCGCCGAGCATGAAGTCCTCGGCGGGGCTGCCATCCTCGAAATCCACCGTCACGCGGCTGTCCCGGTCGGGCACCAGCAAGAGATCACCAAGCGAACCATACGGGCTTTCAGCAATCGCATCGAAGCAGGTGATCTGTACGTTGGTGGGCGTCCAGCCCACGCCGCGCCCTGCCCGCTTCTCAATAAAATCGAGAGGAAATGCCTTGCCCCGAACACGCCCCGAAACGTCGCATGTCGCGACGAAGAGCAGGGGTTCCCTTATCATTTTGTCGACTTCCTTTCCTTGTCCAGCCGCAAGGCGTCCCAGGCGCGGATGCGGCTGCTAGTGGAATTCCAATCCCGTTCGGAAATGTGGGTGATCATCGCATCGACCGTGACCATGGCGCCGATGTAGGTGTCCCATGCCGTTCCGTTGTCGATCGAGAGCGCGATGACCTCGGTCGCTTCGCTCGAGGCCGGCGACAGCCATTTGTCGGTGAAGAGCAGGACTTCGATGCCGCTCGCCTGCCTGGCCGTGCGCACGAGCTGCTCGAGGCGCGGCTGGTAGCGGCGAAAATCGAACACCACGAAGACGTCGCGCGCCTTCATCCGCAGGATGTATTCCGGCCAGACTTCCGGATCGGGCGGGATGTGAAAGACGTCGCGCCGGATCTGGCGCAGATGGCGCGAAAAATGCTGCGCCATGGGGTCGCTGATGCGGCCGCCGATCAGATAGATTGCTCGCCTTTCGTCCGCCACCATGCTGCAGATGCGCTCGAACTGCACCTGCGTCAGCGCGGCGGGAACCGCGCGCACCAGTTGGCTCGCGCGTTCGACATAGGCTTCGAGGAAATTCGCGCCGTGGGAGCTTTTGCCGTGCAGCTCCACCGGCGAGCGATGCCACTCCTTGAGCTCGCCGATGAGCTTGTGCTGGAAATCCTGGTAGCCTTGGCAGCCCAGCTTGGCGACGAAGCGCGTGATCGAGGGGGCCGATACACCGGTCTTGTCGGCGAGCGTCTGGATCGTCTGCAGCCCGGCAAACGGATAGTCTGCCAGCAACGTCGAGGCCAGCTTCCGCTCGGCCGGCGTCAATGCGCTCTCAAGCTCTTCGATCTGTGCCCTGAGTTCCATTCCCACCTTCCTCCCACGCAGAAAAAATTTAGTCAATTGTCATTTTAGATTTGACATTGATGAAAATTTTTCATCATCCTTGCCCAGACAGAGAAGGCATTATGAATATTTCCAATCAACCACAATCGACGCTTCTCGGCGCTTCCGATCCCTCCCCCGTGGAGATCGTCAATCCCAACGGCAGCGGCGATGTGCTCCTCGTCTGCGAACATGCCGGCCGAGAGATCCCATCCTCCCTGGGAGACCTCGGCATCGCGGCGAGCGAGATGGACAGGCATATCGCCTACGACATCGGCGCGCGCGATCTTGCCTTGATGCTCTCCAAGCGCCTCGATGCGCGCCTCGTCGCGCAGCGATACAGCCGGCTGGTCATCGATTGCAACAGGCCGACGGAGGCCGACGACTCCATACCGCCGGTCAGCGACGGGACGGAAATCCCGGCCAACAGGAACCTGGACGCCCGGGAACGGGCGCAGCGGGCCACCGAGATTTTCGAGCCGTTCGACCGCGCGCTGGCGCAGGCGATCCGGGACCGCAGGCCGAAGGCCATCTTCGCGATCCACAGCTTCAATCCGGTGCTGCGGGGCGTGTCGAGGCCGTGGGACATCGGCTTCCTTTACAGGAAGGACGCGCGGACTTCGCCTGCGCTCAGACAATATCTCCTTGTCGCCGCGTCGGATCTTTCGATCGGCATGCAGGAGCCTTACACGATCAGCGATCGATCCGATTGGTTCGTACCGGTGCATGGCGAGCGCAACGGCATCGCCCACAGCCTGATCGAGGTGCGAAACGACAACATTTCTCACCCTGAAGGGGTGGCGCGTTTCGCTGACCTTCTCGCGGGCGCGATCGACGGTTTCACGAAGAGAGGCGACTAAGGAATGGAACTGACACGCAACGTTCCGCTGGTGCCGGAACAATCCTGCATCCTGTTCATCGATGTGCAGAATTTCTCGGCGCATCCGGACGGCGGCGAGTTCAAGGACCTCGGCAAAGCCGAGTTCGAGGAAAAGTACGGCTGGTTCTTCAAGCGCATCCAAGGCGAAACCATCCCGAACATGAAGCGTCTTCTGGATGGCTTCCGAGCCGTCGGGATCGAGGTCATGCACACCACGATCGAAAGCCTGACCAAGGACGGCCGCGATCGCAGTCTGGATTACAAGATCACCGGCTTCCACGTGCCGAAGGGATCCTGGGACGGCAAGGTCATCGACGAACTGGCACCCGCGGATGACGAGATCTGCCTTCCCAAGACCTCCTCCTCGGTCTTCGTCTCCACGCATATCGACTACATCCTGCGCAATCTCGGCGTGCGCCAGTTGGTGATCTCCGGGCTTCTGACCGATCAGTGCGTGGAAAGCGCGGTCCGCGACGCCTGCGACCTTGGATATCTCGTCACCCAGGTGACCGATGCCTGCGCGACCTATTCGCAGGAGCGCCACGACAATTCGCTCCGCACCATCAAGGGCTATTGCCGCCAGGTGACCACCGATCAGCTTCTCGATGAATTGAAGGGGCTCGCGAAATGAGCGACACGATTTCCGCCGTCTGGAAGGCGGTCGAAGAGGACCGCGACTATGTCGTCGGGCTGACCCGGGATATCGTGCGGATACCATCCGTCAATCCGAAATTTCAGGCCGATCCCGCGATCAACCGCGAGGCCGACGTACAGACCCGTCTCGCCGGCGAACTGGAAGCGCTCGGCTTCGGGATCGACCGTTGGGACGTGTTTCCGAACCGTCCGAACCTGACGGGCGAATGGGCGGGCAACGACGAGAAAAGCCTCATTCTTTGCGGCCATGTCGACGTCGTGCCGGTGGGCGATCAGTCGAAGTGGGATTGCGATCCGTTCGGCGGCGACATCAAGGACGGCCGCATCTGGGGCCGCGGCGCTGTCGACATGAAGGCCGGCGTCGCCGCCTGCGTGGCGGCGGCCCGCGCGGTCCGCAAGGCAGGGGTCAAGCTCGACGGCCGGCTCGCCATCCACACCGTGGTCGACGAGGAGGCCGGCGGCTTCGGGGCGATGGACCTCGTCAAGCGCTCGCGGCTGGCGAAAAGCGCTATCATCGCCGAGCCCACCTGGGGCAACATCGTGCCGGCCGAAGGTGGCCTCACCTGGGTGCGCGTGACAATTTTCGGCAAGCAGGCGCATGCCGGCTGGCGGTTCAACTCGATCTGGCCGCAGCCGCATGTCGAGGGCCGTCTCACGCCCGGCGTCAATGCGATCGAGCTGGCCACACGCTTCCTGATGGCGCTGCGCGATTTCGAGACCTCGCGCTGCCGCGACAACTGGCATCCGCTGGTGCCTGCCGGCCTCGCCACGATCAATCCGGGCGTCATCCGCGGCGGCGCGGGCATAGGCCCCGACGGCACGCCAGCGATCATGACCAACGCGGCCATCATCCCCGACATCGTCACCATCGATCTCGATTACAAATTCATGCCGCAGGAGAAGTTCGAGGACGTGAAGGCGGAGTTCGAAAACTTCGTCCACCATTTCGCCGCCTCCGACGCCTGGATGCGGGATCATCCGCCAGCGATCGAATGGGACCTCTTCGGCCTCAACTTTCCGCCGATGAACACGCCGGTCGACGCGCCGATCGTGCAATCGCTCAACAGGCGCGCCATGGAGGTGCAGGCCAAGGCGCCCCTGATCAAGGGTTTCGAAGCCGTCACCGACGCCGCGCATTACGCCGGCGCCGGCGTGGTGCCGGTGATCTACGGACCGGCCGGCGATGGCTTCCACGGCGACAATGAATGCGTGGAGATCGACAGCCTGGTCGAGACCACGAAGGTCATCGCCGCGGCCATCATCGACACGTGCGGCACCGCCTGAACAGACCGACCAGAAATCCAACAAAGCAAAAATATCAAGGGGTAACGAGATGATCACCAGACGCGTTCTTATGGGAGCAGTATCGGCCGTGGCGCTCTTTTCCACGTCCGCATTGGCCTATGCCGACACCATCAAGCTCGGCGTGCTGGCGCCGCTCACCGGCCCGGCCGCCGCCGACGGACAGGAAATGGTCAACGGCGCCAAGCTTGCCGTCGACGAGCTGAATGCCGCCGGCGGTATAGCCGGCCACACTTTCGAAGTCGTCGTGGCCGATGTCGGCGACGGCAATCCCGACAAGGTCGCGACGGCGGTCGAGCGGCTGCTCGGCGACCACGACATGGGCGGCGTATTCACCAACTATGCATCGAGCACCAATTTCGAAATCGAGATGCTAGCCGAGCAGGACATGGTCTACATGATCGCCGCCAACTCGCAGCAGACCCACGATATCATCGCGCCAAACCCCGAGAACTTCCCCACCGTGTGGTCGCTGACCCCGTCCTATGACGGCTACAACACCGAGATCGTCCCGGTGATCAAGGAACTGTCGGAGACGGGCAAGATCAAGCTGCCGAACAAGAAGGTCGCGATCATCTCCTCCGATAACCCCTACTCCAAGGGCATCGCGGAAGGCATGGCCAAGGCCTTCGGCGCCGATGGCTGGGAAATCACCCAGAACGATCTCGTGCCCTTCGGCGAAGTCAGCGACTGGCGCGCCTTCCTCGGCAAGGTGCGCAAGGACCCGCCGGCGCTGCTGATCAACACCGACTATCTGTCGGCCAATGCCGCGACCTTCATGACCCAGTTCATGGAGAACCCGACCGACAGCCTCGTCTTCATCCAGTACGCGCCGTCCGTTCCCGAATTCCTGAAGCTGACCAAGGAGAAATCGTCCGGCGTGGTCTACAACATGCTGGGCGGCCTGCTCTTGTCGCCGAAGAACCCGCGCGCGAAGGAAGTGCTCGACAAGTACAAGGCCAAGTACAACATCGAATCCGGCGGCGCCGGCGCCCTGACCTACGAAGAGGTCATGATCTACGCCGACGCGCTGACCAAGGTCGGCGACCCGGCCAAGCGCAAGGAAATCGGCGAACAGATCGGCAAGACCGACAAGCAGACCTCGATCGGGCGCATCACCTTCGACCCGGCGACGCATCTGTCGGTGCAGAACACCGAAGGCGTTCCGCTGCAGTTCTACCAGATCCAGGACGGCAAGCGCGTCCTCTTCTATCCAGGCAAATATGCGACCGGCGACTTCGTCCAGCCGGCATGGATGAAGTGACACGGTCCGATGAACGACACGATCCTTGAGGTCGTCGACGCCAGCAAGCACTTCGCCGGGTTGAAGGCCGTCAACGGCGTGAGCTTCGGCGTCACGGGCGGCGAGATCCTGGGCATTGCCGGCCCGAACGGCTCGGGCAAGAGCACGCTGTTCAATCTCATCACCGGCGTTCCCTTCGGCCCGACCTCCGGCGAGATACGCTTCCAGGGCCAGCGGATAGACCGCTGCCCCGCCCACAGCATCGCCCGCGCCGGCCTCGCCCGCACGTTCCAGAAGGATGCGGAATTTCCCGATCTGACAGCCGACGAGACTTTGCTCGTATGCGGCACCTATAACGGCCGGCTCGGCCGCGCCGCGGCGCTGACGCGTTCCGACGAGGTGCTCGGTCTCGTGGGGTTTACCGACGCGCGGCGCGGCATCCCCTCGCGCAACCTGTCGGTCTATGAAAAGAAGCAACTGATGATCGCCTCGGGGTTGATGTCGCGCCCGGCCGTGCTGATGCTCGACGAACCCGCGTCCGGCCTCACCAAGCCCGAGATCGAGAGCCTGGACAGGCTGCTCGTGGCGGTCAACGCCTCCGGCGTGACCGTGCTCTTGATCGAACATGTCCTCAGCCTGCTCCTTTCGATCTCCCAGCGGCTCATCGTCCTCAACCAGGGCTCGGTCCTGGCCGAGGGCAATCCGGCCGAGGTCGTCCGCAACGAGGAGGTGATCACCGCCTATCTCGGAGGGCGCAAGCAATGACACCCCTCCTTGACGTCAAGGACGTGCAGGCCGGTTATGGCGATATGCGCGTGCTGCACGGCCTTTCGCTGCACATCGGAGCGGAGGAATCGATCGGTCTCTTCGGCCCCAACGGCCATGGCAAGACGACCTTGCTCAAGACCATTTCCAGCCTGGTGCGGCCCACGGCAGGCTCGATCACCTTCGACGGCATCGACATCACCGGCCGCAAGCCGCCGGCCATCGTCGAGGCCGGCCTGATCCACGCGCCGCAGGGCAACACGCTGTTCGGCAACATGCGCATCGCGGAGACGCTCGAGCTGGCCGCCTTCAGCAAGCGGGCAAGCAATGGCGCCCAGAAGCGCCTCGACGAGGTCTACGCCCTCTTCCCGCGCCTCGCCGAACGCAAGGCGCAGCTCGCCAAGACCTTGTCGGGCGGCGAGCGGCAGATGCTGTCGATCGGCTGCGCGCTGATGTGCGCGCCGCGCCTTTTGATGCTGGACGAGCCGACACTCGGCCTCTCCCCTCGCCTCAAGGAGGAGCTCGGCGCGGCAATCGGCGAGATTTCCAAAAGCGGCGTGCCGCTCATCGTGGTCGAGCAGGACATCGAATTCCTCCTCTCTCTCACCGACCGGCTCTATCTGGTGGAGCATGGCGTCGTCGTGCGCGAGATCGACCGCGCGAGCGCGCCCGACCATGAAGAGGTCATGCGGCTCTATTTCGGCGAAGGAGGGACCCACTGATGGATACTCTCCTCGCCACGCTGGTCTCCGGCCTGGTGCTCGGCTCGCTCTATGCCCTGATGGCGAGCGGGCTCAGCCTGGTCTGGACGACGCTCGGCGTCTTCAACTTCGCCCATGGAGCGCTGATGATGGTCGGCGCCTTCATCGCCTGGACGGTGAGCGAAGCGGTCGGGGCCGGTCCCGTTGCGGGCGTCGTCGCCGGCACGCTCGGCGCCGGCCTGATCGGCATCGTCATCGAGCGGCTCGTCATCCGGCCGTTTTACGCCAGCCGCAACATGCTGCTCGTCACGGCCATGACAACACTCGCCGTCACCATCATCCTCGAGCGCGGCGCGCAGATGATCTGGGGACCGCGCCTGAAGCAGCTTCCGCCTCTCGTCGATGGCGAGATCAGGCTGTTCGGCAACGCGATCTCCGCGCATGAAGCCTTGCTGCTGGTGGCTGCGCCCGTGATCCTCATCGCGCTGTGGCGCTTCACGGTCTCGAGCAAGATCGGACGCAGCCTGCGTGCCGTCGGCCAGAACCAGGATTCGGCGGCGCTGATCGGCGTCGACGTGCCGAAGGCCTTCGCGCTCGCCTTCGCCATCTCGGCGGCGCTCGCCGGCCTCACCGGAGCGCTTCTCGGCTCGATCCGCTTCATCACGCCCGCCATGGGCAGCGAGCCGCTGACCAAGGCGATGATCGTCGTCATCTTCGGCGGTCTCGGTAGCCTCGGCTCGACGGCCGGCGCGGCCTATCTGATCGGCTTCATCGAGGCCTTGCTGGTGCTCTGGGTCGGCCTCTACTGGACGCCCTTCGCGCTCTTCCTGCTGATGATCCTCGTCCTCTTGCTCAGGCCGAACGGAATATTCGGAAAGAGATGATGACCAGAAACAACCTCCTGCTGCTTGCGCTCTTCGTGGTCCTGGCTTTCGTGCCGCAGGTCTTCACGGACGGCTATGTCAGGCATCTCTTCATCATCGCCTTCATCTACGCGATCATCGCGTCGAACTGGAACCTCAGCCTCGGTCATTGCGGCATCTTCAATTTCGGCCACATGACCTTCTTCGGCATAGGCGTCTACACGGCGGCCATCCTGACCAAGACCGCCGGCGTCAATCCCTGGCTGGCAATTCCCGCCTGCGCGATCACGGCGGCGATCTCAGCCGTGATCATGGCGGCGCCGGTTGCCCGGCTCAAAGGCATCTATGTCGTGCTCGTCACCTTCGCGGTCAACCAGCTGGTGATGCAGCTGGTGCTCAGCCAGGCCGACCTGACGGGCGGCGCCAAGGGCCTGGTGCGCCTGCCGTTCCTCACCATCGGCGACTACAGTTTCATCCGCGACTACAAGCTCGGCTACTACTACCTGGCGCTGATCCTGCTCGGCCTGTCCACGGCCTTCCTGATCCTTGTCGCCGGTTCGCCTTTCGGCAAGTCGCTCAAGGCGGTGCGCGATGCCGAGGACTATGCGACCGCGCGCGGCATCTCGGTGGCGCGCACGCGAATTTCGGTGCTGGTGCTGAGCGCCATCTTCACCGGCATCGCCGGCGGCTTCTACACCGTCTATCTGCGCGTGGCCTCGCCCGAGGTCTTCGGCTTCAGCACGATGTCGCTGGTGCTTTCGATGGTGCTGATCGGCGGCATCAACAGCGTGCTCGGCCCGGTGATCGCCGCGCTGGCGCTCACTTTCGCCAGCGAAGCCATGGCGGGGATTGGCGGCTTCGAGGATGCGCGCTACATCGTGATCGCGGTCGCCATGATCCTGGTGCTGAGGCTCGCACCGGGCGGCCTGATCCAGATCCTCGAAAGGCTGATGCCGACAGGGCGAAAGCCCGCAACGCCGACGAGGAGCCCAGCCTGATCCGGGAGCATCGATGGTCATGAACCAGGAAGAATTCGCCGTCCAGGGCCTGAGCTCGGCAGCCAGCATCGTCGTCGACCGCTGGGGAATCGCCCATATCCGCGCCGAAAATTTCCTCGACATGTTCTTCGTCCAGGGCTTCAACGCGGCGCGCGACCGGCTCTGGCAGATCGATCTGTGGCGCAAGCGCGGCCTCGGCCTGCTGGCGGCGGATTTCGGCCCGGGTTACCTCGAACAGGACCGCGCCGCCCGGCTTTTTCTCTATCGCGGCGACATGCAGGCGGAATGGGACGCCTATGCCCCCGATGCGGAGGCGATCTGCCGCCATTTCGTCGCCGGCATCAACGCCTATGTCGAGCTTTGCGGACACCAACCGCAAAGGCTGCCGCCGGAATTCGCCGCCCTTGGCACCCGCCCGGCGAAATGGCAGCCGGAAGACGTCGTGCGGATCCGCAGCCATTCGCTGATGCGCAACGCCGTTTCGGAGGTGATCCGCTCCAACATCCTTGCGGAACTCGACGCCGAACTCGACGCGCTCCGGCAGAAGCTGGAGCCGCCGCACGACCCGCTTGCCGGCCGCGATCGCCCCGCCCCGCTGCCGCTCGACTGCCTCGATACGTTCAAGCTCGCTATCGCGCCCGTCACCTTCGGCAGCGAAAGACTGGCGGCCGGCATCGGCGATGCCCGCGCCTGGCGCAAGATGACGCCGCTCGGCGACGTCGTGCGGGACACCAGCCTGCAGGGCTCCAACAACTGGGTGGTGTCGGGCGCGAGAACCGCCAGCGGCCGGCCCATATTGGCCAACGACCCGCACCGCACCCATGCGGTGCCGTCGCTGCGCTACATCGTCCACATCGCCTCGCCCGAATTCAACGGCATCGGGGCCGGCGAGCCGGTGCTGCCGGGCATTTCGATCGGCCACAACGGCCACTCGGCCTTCGGACTCACGCTCTTCCTCGGCCATGACCAGGAAGACGTCTATGTCTACGAGACGCATCCGGAGGATCCCGGCCTCTACCGTTACGGAGACGGCTGGGAGGCGTTTCGCGACATCGGCGAGACCGCCACGGTCAAGGGTTGCGGCGAGGCCGCGCTCGCCCTGCGTTTCACCCGCCACGGACCGGTGATCGCCGAATATCCTGACCGGCGTCTGGCGGTGGCGATCCGCACCGTCTGGACCGACCCCGGCACCGCGCCCTACTTCAAGAGCATCGCCGCCATGCGCGCGACCAGCTTCGAAGCGTTCCGCGGCCATATCGGCGGCTGGGGCGTGCCGGCCGTCAACCAGGTCTATGCCGACGCCAACGGCGACATCGGTTGGGCCGTCGGCGGGTTCAGTCCCATACGCCCCAACTGGGACGGACTTCTGCCCGCATCCGGCGACGGGCGGCATGAATGGCAGGGCTTCCTGCCCGGTCATGCGCTGCCCTTCAGCCACAATCCGGCGAAGGGCTATTTCGCCACCGCCAACGAGTTCAACCTGCCGGCCGATTGGCCGACGGACCGGCCGATCGGCTATGAATGGCTGGAGCCATCGCGCGCCCAACGCATCGATGGCGTGCTGGCAGCCGACGAACGCCACAGCGTGGACGCTTCCCGCAGCCTCCAGACCGATGTGTTCTCGGTGCCGGCGAAACGGGTTGTCGGCCTGGTGTCGGCGCTGTCCGGACGCAACGAAGCGGAGACGGCGGCCATGGGGATACTCTTCAGCTGGGATTTCCGGCTGACCGCCGACAGCCCTGGCGCCGCGCTCTACGAGCTCTGGTGGGCGAACCGGTTGAAAGCGGCCGTCATCGCTCATGCCGTCGCCAAACCGGAGCTGAGGCCGCTGCTCGCGCCCGGCGACACCGCCGGCATCCTCGATCGGCTTGAAGCCATGGCGGCCGATGCCCCGGAGGAGTTCGCCGCGCTGACGCTGGGCAGTCTGGCGAAAGCCTACGACGCATGCCGGCAGATGCTCGGCCCCGACACGAGGCAATGGGCATGGGGCCGCCTGCACGAGGCGCTTTTCGAGCATCCGGCGGGAGCGGTCGCCGATGCCAGGGGTCGATGGGATGTCGGCCCCTTCCCCTTCGGCGGCAGTGACAGCACCCCGATGAACGGCTCCTACCGGCCCACCGACTTCCGGCTCACCATCGGCGCCTCCTTCCGGATCGTCGTCGATGTCGGCGATTGGGACAACAGCGTCTGCATCAACACGCCGGGCCAGTCCGGCGATCCGCGGTCGGAGCACTACGGCGACATGGCGCCGCTCTGGGCCGTCGGCGACTACGTGCCGCTGGTCTATACCGACAAGGCCGTCGAAGCCGCGGCAATGCTGACCTGGACACTGGTGCCACAGAGAGCCGCATAGTCTCGGCGGCGCCATTGAAAGTTACTCGCATTGCCCGCGCCAACGATCTGCACTTGAATGCGAGCAGCCGTGATCGGGAACTCAACGGGCAAGATAGCCGCCGTCGACCGCCAGGACATGGCCAGTGACGATCTTGGCGGCCGGTGACGCCAGGTACAGGACCGCGGCCGCCACATCGGCCGTATCGGCGAAAGCGCGCATCGGCATCAGGTCCAGCAATGTCTTCGACATCTGCGGGTCGTCGAGCAGTGCCTTGGTAAACTCCGTCCGGACCCAGGTGGGGGCGACGGCGTTCACCCGGATGCCACGCGGCGCCCACTCGACCGCAAGGCCGCGGGTCAGGTTGATCAGCCCGCCCTTGCTGGCATGGTAGGAGGCGATCGGGTAGATGCCGCCGCCTGAGACACCCATGATCGAGGCGATGTTGACGATGGCGCCGCCGCCAGCCTTGGTCATTTCCTCCGCCGCCCTGCAGGAGCAGTTGAAAGCGGCGTTGAGATTGACCTCCATGACCTCGCGCCAGACTTCCATGCTGGTTTCCAGGGCCGGCGTCCGGCGCACCAGCGCGGCATTGTTGACCAGGATATCCAACCGTCCGAAATGCGCTACGGCGGCGCCGAAGGCCTGCGAGACCTGCTCCGGGCTTGAGATGTCCGCCGTCAGCGCAAGCGCATTGCCTCCTTGCGCGGTGATCGCGGCAGCCGCATCGACCGCCGCATCGCCATCCCGGTCGAGCACGGCAACACCGGCGCCGGCATTCGACAGAAGCAGCCCCGCCTCCTTGCCGATGCCGCGTCCGCCGCCGGTGATCAGCGCCACCTTGCCCGTAAGCGAAAAGAGTTCCTGGACCGTCATCATTCCTGACCTCAATGGATCGCCGCGTACATGATCTTTTCCTCCGTCGCCTCAGCCGAGGAGAACTCCTCGACGATGCGGCCCTGACGGGCCACCAGGATGCGGTCGGAAAGGCTGAGTATCTCGGGCAGGTAGGAGGATATGACCACCACCGCGATGCCTTGCGCCGCCAGCGAGCGGATGAAGTCGTGGATCTCCTGGATCGCGCCGACGTCGACGCCGCGTGTCGGCTCGTCGAAGAACACGACCTTGGGGTTCTGCACCAGCGACTTCGCCACGACCACCTTCTGCTGGTTGCCGCCCGACAGCTCGATGATCTTGGCACGGCTGTTGATAGCGCGGACCTTCATGCGCTGCACCCATTCGTTGCCGACCCGGGACTGCTCCTTGCGCGACAAAAGCATCGTGCGGCCTTCCGGCGTGGAGATGCGCCCGAGATAGATGTTCTCATCGATGCGCATCGTCTCGAAGAAGCCGTTCAGCTTGCGGTCCTCGGTGATGTAGACGATGCCGTCGGCGACAGCCTGGCGCGGTATGCGATAGCGGATCGGCTTGCCGTTCAGGTAGATCATGCCGCCATAGATGAAATTGCGCTTCAGGACGCCGCTGACGACCTTGGCGATCTCGGTGCGCCCCGAGCCGATCAGGCCGGAGATGCCGGTGATCTCGCCGGCATAGACGGAGAACGACATGTTGCGGACCATCTTGCCCATGATGACGTTCTGGACCGACAGCACCTTCTTCCTGCGGGTGCCGTGCGCCTGCGGCTTGCGGGCGTCGGCGTAGTAGGTCTGCGACAGGTCGCGCCCGACCATGTGCTTGACCAGGATCTCGCGGCTGAGCTCCGTCGTCGGACCGGAATGGACGCGCTCGCCGTCGCGCAGCACGGTGACCCGATCAGTCAGTTCCAGCGCCTCTTCGAGCGCGTGCGAGATGAAGATGATGGCGACCCCTTCCGCCTTGAGCCGGCGGATCAGGTCGAAGAAATGCAGCTTCTCCTCGGGCGTGAGCGTCGCGGTCGGCTCGTCGAAGATGATCAGCCGCGCCCGGTGATGGACGGCGCGGGCGATCTCGACCATCTGCTTCTGCGCGGCGCCCAGCGTCGACACCATGGCGGTCGGATCGACATGGAAATTCATCGACTGCAGGAGCTGCTGGGCGGCGATGTACATGCCGCGCAGCCTGGTCATGTACTTCTCCCGGCCGAGGATGATGTTTTGCGCCACCGTCATGGTCGGGATCAGGCTGGTCTCCTGGTAGACCATGACGATGCCGGCGCGCAGCGCATCCGCCGGCGTGGCGAACGACTGTTTCTGGCCGTCGAACAGGATGTCGCCGGACGACAGCGATATCGCTCCGGCCAGCGCCTTGCACAGCGTCGACTTGCCGGCGCCGTTCTCGCCGACCAGACCATGGATCTCGCCGCGGCCTATGTCGAAGTCGACGCCGCTGATGGCCTGCGCCCCGCCATAGACCTTGGTTCCCTTGACGACGCGCAGCATCGGTTCTTCGCGGTTCTCCATGGTCATTGCGTCAACCTCGCGGTCACCTGCATGATCTTGCCATTACCCTTGGAAGCGACGAACACCTGGTGCCCGTCCGTCGCCACGCCGGTGATGCCGTGGCACGTCCCGCCGACGCGGCTGTGCAGGCTTGATTCCGGCTCGAGCTCATCGTCGAGGAAGACGACCAATCCGTAGGAGCGTGGCGGCGCCCACGCCTTCAGGCTGCCATGTTTCTTCAACCCGCCGCCCTGGACCGGTTCCAGGTAGTGCCCCTCCGACCGCAGCGCGGGCGCGATCCAGAATGCCGGCTCGATCCGCTCGATCATCTTGCGCCGGTAGGAGTCCTCGGTCAGCACGAAATCGACCAGTTGCGTGCGTAGCGCGAACATGGCGAGGCAGTAGCCGGTCCCGCAGGGAACGATCCGTGCGGGATAGCCGGGAAGGTTCTGCTGCACCGGCACGGGACGCGGCCTCGCTCCGGCAGGCCCCATTGGCAGTCTGAGCAGGTCGTGCGTCCAGGCTTCGGACACGATCAGCGAGGAGCCGTCGAGCGCCACGCAGATTCCGTTCGGATAGCCTAGCCCGTCGGCGATCACGTCGACCTGCCCGCCGCCGGCGCCGATACGCAAAACGCGGCCGGAACGCCGCTTCTGCATCAGGTCATAGGCCCAGCGGTCAGGCGTGTTGTCGCGCGAACCGTCACAGACGTAGATGTCGCCCTCCGGGCCGACGACAAGCGCCGTCGGGCATTTCAACCCGCCCTGGCCCTCGATGCCAAGCATGCGGCCTTCGTCCGGCCCGCCGATCAGGGCAATGCCCTGCCCCACCACGCATACCGCCACGCCGCCCGCCGGATGGGCGGCGATGCCGGTGGCCGGTCCGTCGAACTCGGCGACCACCGTCGGATTGGAGAAATCAGCGCCGTTGAAGCGGTGGACGCCGCGGCCCGCGGTCACATAAACGCTGCCATCCATCGCCACGGCGATGTCGTCAGGTTCGGCGATGGCGGTGCTGAGCACCGGGCATTCCTCCAGCGCCGAGTTCGGCCGCATTGGTCCATCAAGCACCGGATTGGCGCGACGGTCCCGATTGCGGAACACAAGCTCTTTCAGGATGTCGACGACCACGCTGCTCATCGGGGTTCTCCGTGTGCCTCGGTTGCGCTCATGACCGCTTGCCCCAGTAGGAGGCCGGACCGTTCCAGCTCTCGTCGACCCCGCTCAGCTTGACGCGGCCGATACGGTCGTTGGAGAGGCCGCCGATATAGAGGTAACCGCGCTCCTCGCGCATCGAGGTGACCGATGGATGGGATTTGCCGCCGATGTCGCCCAAGGTTTCGAGGATGGTGCCTTGCTCGTCGAATTTCACCACACAGCCATTGTTGATGTTGGGATAGAGCCATTCGTCGTTGGGAATGCGCTTGATCATGCGGGTCCGGAAACCCGGATCCTCCATGGCAAGGTCGTAGGCCGGGGTGCGCAGCCCGACGAGCGCCAGCCAGTAGCAGCCATCGGATGCCCGGTTGATGTTGTCGGGCATGCCGGGCAGGTCGGCAATCAGCGTCTCCAGCTTGCCCGCCTTGGGGCCGGCGATCCAGTAGCGCTCGATGCGGCATGCCCATGTGAGCGCAAACAGCACCGATTGACCGTCATGGGCGACGCAGACACCGTTCGGGAAGATCTGGTTCTGCAGCAGCGTCCTGGTTTTCCTGGTTGCCGGATCGTAGACGATGATGCGGCCGTTGCCCCGCCCTTCCAGCGCGTCGGTGGCCCAGGTGTGGGCGGTGTAGCGCAGCGTCGCCTCGCTGAAATAGATCTTGCCGTCCGGCGCGATGTCGAGGTCGTCGGCCAGCACCAGCCGCGAGTCATCGATGACCTTGCCGAATGTACGCGTCGTCTCATCGGTCAGCTTGTAGACGGAACGGTCCGGACGCACGCCGTAGACGCCCATGCCGGCCACGCAGATGATCAGGTTGCCGTCGCGGTCGAAGGCCATGCCGAGCGGTCGGCCGCCGGTGCGGGCGAAAACCTCCTGGGTCTGCAGGTCCTTGCCGCTGAACCGCCAGATGAACCCTTCGCGCGTGCCGCAGTAGAGGTTGCCGTCCCTGTCGAAGATAACGTCTTCCGGTCCGTCGAGCTTGCCAAGGCCGATCGCCTCGGCGTCGCGCAGCCGGTTGTTGAGCGCATAGGGCGAAGAGCTCTGCGGCGCGATGTCGTGGCGCTTGCCGAGCTTGAAATAGGTCGGCACGACATAGATCTTCTCGATCGCCTTGTTGCGGTTGCGCGCCCATTTGACGTCGATGCCGACGGCAAGCAGCATCATGAAACCGAGGAAGGCGGACGTGGCGCCGCCGACCAGGCCGAAGCGCACCAGGCCGTTGATCAGAACGAGGACGATGGTGGCGCCGATCAGCGACTGACCGATGGACCCTCTGCCGCCTGAGAGATTGACGCCGCCCAGCACCACCGCCGTCAGCGCCAGCACTTCCATGCCGACGCCGGTATCCGAGCTCGGGCTGTTGAGGCGCGCCGCGTAGAAGACGCCGCCAAGGGCGGTCAGCACGCCGGAAATCACATAGGTCAGGAACAGATGCCGCTCGACCGGTATGCCGGCGTGACGGGCCGCCTTGCGATTGGCGCCGATGGCGGCGATGTACCATCCGGGCCGCCCACGGCTGAGGAAGATGTGGCCGACGATGGCGACGAGCGCCAGGATCAGGATGTTGGCGGGGATGCCGAGCACGCTGCCGCCGCCCAGCCAGTCCCAGATGCGGCTGTCGCCCATCGAGATCGCCATCTCGACGGAATAGCGCAGGATCAGCAGGTTGAGGATGGCGCGGAAGATCAGCATGGTGACGAGCGTCGTCAGGAAGGCGCCAAGGCCCACATAGCCGATCAGGATGCCGTTGACGGCGCCCATCAGCGCGCCGGCCATCAGCGTCACCAGTATGGAGACCGGCGCGGACACTTCGTACATGTTGAACAGCATCAGCGCGATGAAGTTGGCCATGGCGAAGATCGAGCCGACCGAAAGGTCGATGCCGCCGGAGATGATGACGACCGCGATCGCGATCGCGACGAAGCCGAATTCACCGAATTGGCGGCCGGTGGAGACGATGTTGCCCACCGTCAGATAACCGGGGATGAGGAATGCGAACGCCAGCACCACGAGCACGGCGGCGGTGAAAGGCACCACCGGCTCCATCCAACGCTTCTGCAAAAGCTCGGCGATGAACTGCTGGAACGACCATTTGTAGCGGAGACGGATCAACGTCTCCCTGAAGCTGGTGTCGGCCACCCGATCCTCCTCCCTTGGATCTTTCGGGCGGCCCGTCGGGGCCGCCCGTGTCGTTATCGCGAGCGGTCAGCTCTTCTTGGGAATATCGGTGCAACGCGCCTGGTCGACATTGTCCTTCGTCACCCAGAAATAGGACGAGAACGACGCGACGCTGTGCGAGCCCGGAGGTTCGCCGGCCATCAGCAGGTTCTTCGCCATGACCATGACCTCGCGGCCCTGGTTCCAGGCGTCCCAATCCATGTAGCGATCGATCAGTCCGGCGCGCACGGCGTCACAGCCTTCCTTGTAGCCGCCGCCATTCGAGTAGACGATCACCTTGCCGCTGAGTCCGGCCTTCTTGACCGCCTGCGCGCCGCCGATCGTCATGATGTCGTACGGGCCGAAGATCGCGCAAACATCGGGGTGCTGCTGCAGCACCGCGGTGGTGATGTCATAGGCCTTGGTGGCGTCCCAGTTGGTCGCCTGGCTGGACACCACCTGGATCGCCGTATCCTTGGCGAATTCCTTCATCAGCGCGTTGGTCATGTAGACGTTCTGCGCCGATGTCAGCTCTCCCTGCAGGATCACCACCTTGCCGGACTTGCCGCTGCCGGTGCCGCATTGCTTGACGATGTCCTTGCCGGTGACCTCGGCCTGCTCGATCCAGTCGCCACCGACGTAGCCGTCGCTCAGCGTGTTCGACATCATCGAAAGCTGGATGACGTAGATGCCTGCTTCCTGCGCCTGCTTGATCTGCTTGACGAGGAGCTGGACATTCGGGTTCTGGACGATGATCACGTCCGGCTTGTCGGCGATGGCGCCCTCGAAGGCCTGGGCAAGCGCCGTGCTGTTCCAGGCCGGATCCTTGACCGAGTACTTCATGTTGCTGCGCTCGGCCTCGGTGCGGATGACATATTCCCAGGTGTCCATCAGCGGCGCGCCCAGGGTCATCGGCAGGAAGGCGATGGTCTTGCCTTCGATAGCCTTGGTGTATTGCTCCTTCAGCTGGGCACCGCCGTCGGCGGCATTCGCAGGCACGGCAGCGATGCCGAGCATGGCGGTGAACATCAGCGCAATCGGCTTCGATAGCCGGCTGCATTTACTCATCAACGTCATCTTTTCCTCCCGAGATGATGCGCCTTGATTGTTGGATCGTGTCGAGGAAGGCGTCGCCTCTACAGATCTCCCTGCCTGGCCGTTTCCTCGTCGCGAGGATGCAGCTTGCGATCGAGTGTGATGGCGCCAAGAAGCACCACGCTCTTGACGATGTTCTGGACGTCGCCCTGGACGTCCAGCAGGATCATGGCATTCAAAAGCGTGCCGATGAGCGCCGTTCCGGCGAGCACGCTGGCAATGGAGCCGCGGCCGCCGCTGAGGCTCACGCCGCCCAGCACGACGATCAGCAGCACGTCGAAGATCAGGCTGGAGCTGAACACGTTGGTATTGATCGAAGCGACCGAGCCTGCGGTGACCAGCCCGGCCAGAAAGGCGACCGCGGCCGAAAAGGCATATTGGCCGATGGTCAGCACGCGCACCGAGACGCCGGTGAGCCTTGCCGCCTCGGCATTGTCGCCGAACGCATAGACGAAGCGGCCGGCAGAGGTGCGCGACAGGATGAGATGGCCGATCATCGCGACCACCGCGAAGATCACCAGCGGCACCGGGATGCCCAGCAATTCTCCTTGTCCGAGCGCGAGCAGGAACGGCTGGTTCTCGGGCGCATAGGTGATGATGCCGTCGAGCATCAGCCATCGCCCGACGCCATAGACCAGAGTTCCCGAGGCCAGCGTGGTGAACAAAGCGGGGATGCCAATGATGGATATGGCAAAGCCATTGAACGCGCCGATCGCGACGGCCAGTCCCAGACCCATGGCGACGCCGGCGGCAAGCCCATAGCCCAGTCCGATCAGCTTCAGCGACCAGGCGGCGCAGATGGCGAGCACCGCAACCTGCGACAGATCGAGGCCACGTCCGATCACGACCACCGTCATGCCGACGCCGAGGATGCCCAACACCGAGACGCTGCGGGCCAATGTCGAGATGTTCGGCAGGGTCGCGAAGCCGTTAACGAAAAGCGCGCACGCCGCGAAGATCACGATCGTGGTGGCGAAGACCAGCGTTTCCTGGCTCAGATTGCTGAGGCTGAACTTGCCCTCGCTCTTCTTCACAGCAGCGGCTCCCCTGTCCTTTATCGCAACTGCGTCTGCCATCGGCCCTGTCCCCGTCAAGCGTCCAATACCTGTCGATCCCTAAACCAGCATCGTCATCGGCTGCTCGATCAGCGCCTTGAACGCCGACAGCAGCTCGGCGCCCGTCGCGCCGTCGATCGCCCGGTGATCGACGGAGAGCGTGACCGTCATCAGGGTTCGCACTTCGGGCTTGCCGTCCCGGGCGACCACCCGCTCCTCGCCCGCCCCGACAGCAAGGATCGATGCCTGCGGCGGATTGATGATGGCCGCGAAGTCACGAACGCCGTACATCCCGAGATTGGAAACGCTGGCGGTGCCGCCCTGATATTCATCCGGCCGAAGCGAGCGCGTCCTGGCGCGCGCGGCGAGTTCCTTTATCTCATTCGATGTGACCGCAAGCGTCTTTGTCTCGGCCTTGCGAACGATCGGTGTCATCAATCCACCGGGAATGGCGACCGCGACGCCGATGTCGGCATGGCGGTGGCGCAGCAATGCGCCTTCGGTGAACGAGACATTGGCATCGGGCACCCGATGGAGAGCCAGCGCCAGCGCCCTGATCACGAAGTCGTTGACCGAAAGCCTGTAGGCACGCGCGCCGTCGCGGTGCGTCGGCGCCGCTTCGTTGAATTGGCGACGCAGGGCCGCAAGCGCGTCGATCTCGCAATCGGCCGTCAGGTAGAAATGCGGGACGGTGCGCTTGGCCTCCGACAGCCGGCGCGCGATGGTCAGCCGCATCGAATCGTGCGCGACTTCCTCGAAGCTGCCGGGCTCGAACAGGTTCTTCAGGCGGGCATCGGCTTCGGCCAGCGCCTGGGCCGGGATTGCAGCGGAAGGCGCGGCCGGAATGTCGGCCACCGCGGGCTTGCCCGGTATTTCGGCCTTGGCTTTCGCAGCACGGGCTTCGATGGCCTGCTTGACATCGCGCTCGACGATCCTGCCGTGAGGGCCGGTGGCCGTGACGTGCGCCGCCTCGATACCCGCTTGCGCCATCAACCTGCGGGCGATCGGCGACGCGAAAACACGGCCTTCGTCCTGGCCGTTGGACATGCTTGCGGCAGGAGCCGGCACGGCTTCGGGCAGGACTATCGGCATTGACGGCTCTGCTGGAGCCGCCTGCGCGGTCGCGGATACTGCCCCAACCGTCTCGCCGTCCGCCGCGAGAGCACCAATCGTCTGGTTGACGGGAACGTCGATCGACCCGGCCGGCACGGCGATGCTGATCAGCACGCCGTCGACTGCAGCCTCCACTTCCATGGTCGCCTTGTCGGTCTCGATCTCGGCCAGGACGTCTCCGGCGCGTACCGGATCGCCAACCGCCTTCAGCCATTGGATAAGGTTCCCCTTCTCCATGGTCGGCGAAAGCGCTGGCATGAGGATGTCTACGGGCATAGCTCTTCGAGGTCCCAGGTGCCGGTTCCGGCTTCAGCGGTAGCAGACGCGGCGGACCGCGTCGGCGATGGCGTTCTGGTTGGGTATCACTGCCCGCTCCAGCTTGTCGTTGTAGGGCATCGGCACCTCCATGGAGCCGAGCCGTTCCACGGGAGCATCCAGCCAGTCGAAGGCGCGCTCGTTGATCTGCGCGGCGATCTCGCCACCGAGGCCGCCGGTGCGCCAGGCCTCGTGCACGACAACGCAGCGATGCGTCTTCTTCACGCTGCGGATGAAGCAATCCATGTCCAACGGGCGCAGCGTGCGCGGGTCGATGACCTCGACGGAAACATTCTCGCGCGCCAGCATGTCCGCCGCCTGCAACGCGCGCTCGACCATGACCTGCGTGGCGATGACGGTGACGTCGGTCCCCTCGCGCTTGATGTCGGCCTTGCCGAGCGGAATCTCGTAGGGCGCTTCCGGCACGGGCGCGGTCTGGCCGAGATAGAGCATCTTGTGCTCCAGGAACATCACCGGGTTGTCGTCGCGGATGGAGGCGATCAGCAGGCCCTTGGCGTCGTAAGGGGTCGATGGCGCCACCACCACGAGGCCGGGCACATGCGCGAACCATGCCTCCAGCGACTGCGAGTGCTGAGCGGCGAGGCGGATGCCGCCGCCCTGTGGCCCGCGGAACACCACCGGCACGGTCGGAGAACCGCCGAGCATGTAGCGCAGCTTGGCCGCCTGGTTGACGATCATGTCCATCATGAAGGTGACGAAGTCGAAAATCTGGATCTCGGCAATCGGTCGGCGCCCGCAGACGGCCGATCCGACAGCGGCGCCGGCGATACCCATCTCGGAGATCGGCGTGTTCATCAGCCGGTCCTTGCCGAAGCGCTGAAACAGGCCGCGCGTCACGCCGAACGTGCCGCCGATCGGCCCGACATCCTCGCCGATGACGAAGACGCGCTCGTCGCGCTCCATCTCCTGCGCCATCGCCTCTTTCAGCGCCTCCAGATAGGTGAGTTCCCTCGTGCCGGGCGCAGGCTCGACCGCGCCGGCCGATTTGAACGGAGCGGAGACGGCCGGCGCCAGGCTTTCGACGTCGGGCTCGGGCGAATTCTTGGCGAACTCGACGGCGCGCTCGATCTCGGCATCCGTCTCGGCGACAAGCGCCTCATATTCAGCGTCGGTGAGCGCACCACGCTCCTTCATCATCGCAACGCAGCGGTTGATCGGGTCCATGGCCTTCCAGCGCTCGACCTCTTCATCCTCGCGGTAACCCGGCAAGTTGGCGCGCATGGAGTGATCGCCGTGGCGATAGGTTATGGCTTCGATCAAGGTCGGGCCTTCGCCCGCACGGGCACGCGCGATGGCCTCGTCGACCGCCGCGTAGACGGCGACGACATCGTTGCCGTCGATGGTTTCGCCGGGCACGCCGTAGCCGGCGGCGCGCGCCGAGATCGAACCGCCGGCGGTCGATTCCAGGAAGGAGGTCGAGAGACCGTATTGATTGTTCTCGCACAGGAAGACGATCGGCAATTTCCAGATCGCGGCCATGTTCAGCGCTTCGTGGAAGATGCCTTCGTTGGCGCCGCCGTCGCCGAAGATCGCAACGCCGGCATCCGTCGACATGCGCTGCTTGGCGGCAAGCGCCGCGCCGATGCCGAGACCCATCGAAGCGCCGACGATGCCGTTCGCGCCGATGATGTTGAGACCAATGTCGGCGACATGCATGGAGCCGCCGAGACCGCCGCAGATGCCGTCCTTGCGGCCGAGCAGCTCAGCCATCATGCGCGAGACGTCGGCGCCCTTGGCGATGCAGTGTCCGTGTCCACGGTGATGGGTGGCGATGAAGTCGCTGCGCAGCAACGGGTAGCCCGCCCCGGCAGCGACCGCCTCCTGACCGACGGAGGAATGAGCAGTGCCCTTCACCAATCCGCTGTGGAACAACTCCGTGGTGCGCGTCTCGAAGGCGCGGATCACAAGCATCGTCCTGAGCAGTTGTTTCAGCTCCGCCGCGTCAAGCCTGGGCGCGTTGCGGGTCGCCAGCCGATGAGAGGATCCGCCATTGGCAAGGATGGCGCCACCGATCGCGTTGTCGCTGATCTTTGCCGCGCCACGCGTCGAACGGCCCGCTCGGGCCAAACCGGAATTCTTCATCTTGTCCCATCCATTGCCGGCCCCTCCGTCGCGCTGGCTGGCGGCGGAAACATCAAAGTGCCGGTGTGCTGGCGTTCTTCCCTTTGGCATCTCTTGCGGGATGCCTTGAATGAAGACTTCCACGATCCCGACCTCAAAACAAACACAAAGTTCCTATGGAAGAAATGCATTTTGGTTATGGGTGACGGCAGGGCCAAAAAGAATGTGCGCCGCCCTGCGGACAGGGCGGCGCACGTGCAACTTGAGAGCCGGTCACGCGGCCTGCTTGGAGGCCGAATGAGTGCTATCCATCAGAGTGGAGAGAAGATTGCCGGCCGGCGCGATCGGCCGGACAAAAGCATAGCGCAGATATCTGGCCGGCATCGTATGCCGACCGCGGCTCGCGGGCCGGACGACGAGTACGTTTCACCGTTTCACGGAAACGGCGAAACGTCCTATCTCTTTGTTTTTACGCAATTCCGGACGGAAGGTTACGGCGAAGGCGCCGAACTTAACCGCTCACACTTTTCCTGGAATTGCTTTAGATCCGTTCGATAAGCTCGACGGTCACCTTGTCGGGGGTCGTCAGGTATGACACGCGCACGCCGGCGTTAGGCCCGCCACGCTTGTTGACATAAGGCGGCGAGATCGGCACCGCGCCATAGGGCGCCAGATGGGCTATCACGCCGTCCAGGTCGGTAACGTCGAACGCGATATGGGCGAAGCCGACGTCGCAGGGCCTCGCCTCGAGCGTCCTGCGATCCGCCGGAGCGCTGTATTCGATCAGCTCGACCGTATGATCCGGCCGGCGCAGGTAGGCTATCTCGACCTCGGCTCCAGGGACGCCGGTGATGGTCTGGATCGAGGCGGGATCGCGGCCGGCGCGCGAGGTCAACTCGAAGCCCAGGCCGTCGCGGAACAGCGCGATCGCCCGGTCAAGGCTTTCGACCGTGAAGCTGGTGTGGTTGGTCGCGCTGATCGCGTGGCGCATGCCGGATCCTTCCCTGTCTAGTAGTCCGTGCGCCCGCCAGACATGTCGAAGACGGCGCCGGTGCTGAACGAAGCCTCAGGGGAAGCGACATAGGCCACCATGGCCGCAAGCTCCTGCGGCAAGCCGAAACGGCCCATCGGGATCTTGGCGAGCAAGGATGCCACATAGTCAGCCGGCCAGCGGTCGAAAATCGCCGTCCTGATCGCCGCAGGCGTAATGCAGTTGACGGTGACCTTGGTGTTGGCCAGCTCACGGCCAAGCGTCTTGGTAAAGCCGATAACGCCGGCCTTGGAGGTGGCGTAGGCGCTGATCAAGGGACTGGCTTCCTTGCCCGCGACCGAGGCTATGTTGATGATGCGGCCGTAATTCGCCTCGATCATATGCGGGGCGACCGAGCGGCAGCACAGGAAGACGCCGGTCATGTTGACGTCGATGACCCGCTGCCATTCGTCGAGCGACAGGTTCCAGACATTTGCATGGGGCCCGGAGATGCCGGCGTTGTTGACCAGGATGGAGATGCCGCCGAAACGCTCCAGCGTGGCGTCCCGCGCCTGGTCGACCAAGCTCTCGGAAACAACGTCGACCACTGCGGTATGCACCCGGTCGGTGGCCGCGAGCGTCTCGGCGGCGCGCGCCAGAGTTTCCGGCTCCCGGTCCCACAGGCTTACGTTGGCGCCATCGGCGAGAAGCCGGGTGGCTATGGCCAGCCCAAGACCTTGCGACCCACCCGTCACCACGGCGGTCTGCCCATCCAAACGCGCTGCCATCTGTCCTCCCCAGGCACCCCGCCGCTCTTTCGGAATACTTGGATCCGTGGCGGCGTGTTCAATCTGCTTGAAGCCAGTAGTAGCGCGTGCGAGATATCAACACTAAGACAAAAGCCAAATTGCAACCATTAGATTTGGTTATGGCTTGTTCTGCGTATGGCGGCGAGGAGGAAAACTGATGGACGTCAGGCAGCTCGAATATTTCATGCATGTGGCGAACACGTTGAACATCACGCATGCGGCGATGCGGGCGCATGTGTCGCAACCGGCGCTGAGCCGTCAGATCCGGCTCCTGGAGCAGGAGCTCGGCACCAAGCTGTTCAAGCGCAAGGCACGCGGCGTGGTGCTGACCGAGACAGGACAGCGGCTGGTCGACCGGACACGGGTGCTGCTCTCAAATGTCGGCCGCATCAAAAGCGAGATCATGTCTTCCGCCGACGAGCCGGTGGGCACGGTGAGGCTTGCGGCATCGAACTCCCTCAGCGGCCTGCTCACGTCCCGGGTGGTGGCCCGCTTTCGCCGAACCTATCCGCAGGTCTCGGTGCATGTGACCGAGAACACTTCGATGATCGTGCGGGAATCCATCGCCAATGACGGGGCGGACGTGGCGCTGTTGTCGGACCGCGAATCCTTCACCACGCTGACCAAGATGCCGCTGGTGACCGAGAGCCTGCTGCTGATCGCTCCGCTGGAGGTGGGGCTCGACCTGTCCCGCCCGGTTTCGGCCAAATCCCTGACGGGCCACAATCTCATCCTGACGCCGTTCCCCAACGGATTGCGGCGCGCCGTGGACGAGATCCTGGTCAGGGCCGGCCGCGTCGCCGAACCGAAGCTCGAGGTCGATACCAACTCGCTGATGACCAGCCTGACCAAATATGGAACCGGCTATTGCGTGCTTCCTTATAGCGGTGTCCATGAGCTGCTGGTGCGCAAGGAGGTATCGGCCGCGCCGATCCGCAATGTCCGGTGGGGCTGGGTAACCGCGGTGTCGCGAGAGCGCGCCATGTCGACGGCCACCAAGAAGCTGATAGAAATGATTGCCGAAGAGGCCCAGATCCTGACGAGCAACGGCACCTGGAAAACCGCAACCCTGGACCTGGCTCAAGACAGCGGGAAGCACATCGGACTGGACTGACCGGGCCCTTTGTCGGCCATGGACGGATCCGATCCCACGATCGACCATCGCGATGGCATCGCGCAGACGCGGGCAAGCCAGGGGCCAGCCGGTGCCGCCCGCCGGCGTTCTCTGGCGCGCCGGATTGCTTGCGAACTTATGCAGCGAAGCGGCAGCCGCGGCCGCTCTTACCTCCGCCCCCGCTTCGGCGCCGAACCGGTCAGACGCTCTTCGAATACTCACAGAACCATCGTTTCCGAGCGGTGTGGAGAATAGTCGTCCGGACGCCCACGTTAGCCTTGCAGGCTTCGCTGACGCTGACTATAGTCGCGGATATGAAATTAAATTCCATGTGCTAGGTACGAATGCGTCCCGCGAGCGATCAATCTCTTGTTGTGGTGGAGAGCCGCCCGTTCGCCAATGTGGGGTTGGTCGAGATCAACCGCCCCGAAGTCCGCAACGCAATCAATCTCGAAGTACGGGAGAAGCTGGCCGCTGCCGTGGCAGGCTTTTCAGAAGACGCGGAGATCCGGTCCATCGTCATTGCCGGACGCGGCGCCAACTTTGCTGCCGGCGCCGACGTCAGAGCGTTTGAAAAGCTCGGCTCCGCCGACGTGCTTCTGCAACGCACCCATCGCTACTGGGACGTGATCGCCAAATGTCCGAAACCGGTCATTGCCGCGGTCGAGGGCTTTGCGCTGGGCGGCGGCTGCGAGCTTGCAATGCATGCCGACATCATCGTGGCGGCACGCACAGCCACTTTCGGTCAGCCGGAGGTCAAGCTTGGCCTCATGCCCGGCGCCGGCGGCACACAGCGGCTGCTGAGAGCGATCGGCAAATACAAGACGCTGATGCTCGTCCTGACCGGCGATATGTTTGCGGCGGAAGATGCCGAGCGCGCCGGCCTCGTCAGCATCCTCACGGATGAGGGCGAGGCCCTGCAGCAGGCGCTGCAGATCGCCCAAAAGATCGGCCGCCTGCCGCCGTTGGCCGTCGAGCAGATCAAGGAAGCCATCGTCAATGGCGAAGACGCTCCCTTGGAAACGGCGCTGCGCCTCGAGCGCAAGGCATTTCAATTGCTTTTCGATACGGCCGACAAACAGGAAGGCATCGCCGCCTTCCTGGAAAAGCGCAAAGCGTCATTTATGGGGCGCTGACTTGGCGGACGCGGGAGGGGTGTCGAGAAGTCGGATCGAGAAAGCCGGTGTCGTGGGCGCCGGGGTGATGGGTTCCGGCATAGCGGAAGTTCTGGCCGCGGCGGGCGTCGACGTGGTGATCGTCGACGAAGCGCGGGGGAAAGCCGCAGCCGCCGTCGAGCAGATCGCGTCGCGCCAACGCGCTCGGGCAGCCGCGGGCAAGGTCAGCGCGGAAACGGTCGAGAAACTGCTTGCCCATATCGAGCCCGTCGAGACTCTGGACCGCCTGGCCGGCACCGATCTGGTCGTGGAAGCCATAGTCGAACGTCTCGAGCCGAAGCGTCAGCTCATCGAGACGCTGGAAAAGATAGTCGGGCCGAACGCGATCATAGCGACCAATACTTCTTCGCTCTCGGTGACGGCGATCGCGTCAGCCGCAAAGCGGCCGCAGCGGGTCGCCGGCTACCACTTCTTCAATCCCGTCCCGGCGATGAAGCTGGTCGAGGTCATCTCCGGCGCTCATACGGCGCCCGAGGTCGAGCACGCGCTGGTCGAACTCGCGGCCCGCTTTGGCCATCGCCCCGTTATCGCCGCCGACACGCCCGGCTTCATCGTCAACCACGCCGGCCGCGCCTTCGGGACGGAAGCCCTGGCGATGCTGCGCGAGGGCGTCGCATCGATCGGCGACATCGATACCATCCTGCGGGACGCCGCCGGATTCAGAATGGGTCCGTTCGAGCTGATGGACCTGACCGGGCTCGATGTCTCGCATCCGGTCATGGAAAGCATCTACAACCAATTCTACCAGGATCCGCGCTACCGCCCGTCGGTCGTTGCCGCCCGGCGCGTGGAGGCAGGTCTTCTCGGCCGCAAGACCAAACGTGGGTTCTACGACCACGGCGATGCCCGACCGATCTCCTCCTCGGGACCGGTAGAACCGGCCGGCGCGGAGGCGGCTTTGCCGGGCCGCGTCACCGTGATCGCCGACAACGAGGTCTCGGGTATGCAGGAGCTCGTCGACTCATGCGCCGCCGAGCGTACAATCGACGGCGACCACCTCATTCTGATCGGCCTGGAGGGCGAGGACGTGGCAGGCGCGGCGGTGCGGCTCGGTGTGCCGGCTTGGCTTTGCGTGGGCTTCGACCCGTTTTTCGGCATCGACCGCCACGTGACGCTCGTGGCCTGTGCCGCGACGTCCGATCGGACCAGGGAAGCGGCTTTGAGCCTGGTCCGCCGCGCCGGCCGCAAGGCGACCATGGTGGAGGATAGCTGCGGGGCGGTCTGCCAGCGCGTCATCGCCATGATCGTCAATATCGGCAGCGAAATCGTCGGGCAGAAAATCGCTTCGGTGCCGGATCTCGATGCAGCGGTCAGGCTTGGCCTGGGCCACCCGCTGGGGCCGCTGGAATGGGGCGACAAGATCGGCCCCAAACGCATTCTGCGCATCCTGGACACGATTTATGACCGCACCCGCGACCCTCGCTACAGGGCAAGCCTATGGCTGCGGCGACGCGCGGAACTAGGCCTTTCATTGCAATAGGCCGAGCGGGAGGAGACGAGTTGGCCCAAAGACATGAACTGAAACCATCGGCGCCCTGGTACCGGATCGAAGCAGGCGAGTCCGACTGGTCGAGCCTGCCCGCGCGCGATCTCGTTCGCCTCTATACCCAGATGAAGCTGATCCGGCGCTTCGAGGAAAAGATCCTCGACCTGGAGAAGGCCGGTCTCATCCATGGCCCTGCCCATGCCAGCATCGGCCAGGAGGCGGCAGCTGTCGGCGCTGTGTCGATGCTGCGCGCCAACGATCAGATCAATGGCACGCATCGCGCGCACCATCAGGTGCTGACCAAACTGGTCAATGCGCAGACAGAACCGGACTTCGATATACTGAGCCAGGACTTCACGCCGCCGATGGACGATGCCGTCTACCGCTTCATGGCGGAAATCATGGGGCTTTCGCCAGGCTATTGCGAAGGCCGCGGCGGCTCGATGCATATGCGCCATGCCGAGTCCGGCGTCGCCGGCACCAGCGCCATCGTCGGCGGCAACATTCCGCATGCCGTCGGATACGCCCTTGCCGACAACGTGCTTAGCCGGGACGGTATTTCGGTCGCCTTCTTCGGCGATGGCGCTTCGCTTCAGGGCGCGGCCTATGAATCGATGAACATCGCGGCCGCCTACAGGCTGCCGGTCATCTTCTTCGTCGAGAACAATCTCTATGCCGTTTCCACGCATATCGAGGATGTGACGGCCGAGCCCAGGATCGCATCGCGCGGCCCCATGCTCGGCTTCACCGGCATCGAGTGCGACGGCATGGATGTGGTCGCCGTCCATCGAGCGATGTCCGACGCGATCGAAACGATCCGCGCGGGGCGCGGTCCCGTCGTCATCGAGGCGAAGTGCTACCGCCATCACCATCAGAGCGGCAGCAAGACAGGCAGCGAATTCGGCTACCGCAGCAGCGAGGAAGAACAGGAATGGCTGAAGCGCGACCCGCTGCGGCTGGCGGAGACACGTCTCGGCAAGCTCGGAATCCTCGATAGCGCGGCTCTGGCCCTGATCGACGAGCGCGTAAGCGCGGTCGTCCAGTCGGCCGCGGCACGGCTGACTGAAACGGCGCCGGGCAGCAACCAGCTTCGCATACAGGCAGGCCTATGGCCTTCCGCGCAGTCGGTGGACATCGGCATCCTTGCACCCCCCGCCGAGGCCGAGGGACTCAAGTACCGGGAAATCGAGGACTTCGCGCCCGATGAGTTGGTCAAAAGCCGTTTCGTCACCGCCGCCGGCGAAGCGCTGGGGGCGGCGATGGCGGCCGACCCGACCATCATCGTGCTGGGCGAGGACGTCCATCGGCTGCGTGGCGGCGTGAGCGGCTTTACCCGCTCCGCCCTCGAGCAGTTCCCAGGACGCGTGCTGGCCATGCCGATCGCCGAGAACGGCTTTACCGGCGTCGCGCTCGGCGCCGCGCTGCGCGGGCTGCGGCCGGTCGTGGAAATCATGTTCGGGGATTTCTGCTTCGTTGCGGCCGACCAGATCGGCAACGGCATCGCCAAGGTGAGGCACATGTTCGGCGACGGGTTTCCCGTGCCGCTCGTCATGCGGGTGCGCGTTTCCCCGCACACCGGCTATGGCTCGCAGCATTCGAGCGACCCGGCCGCGCTGTTCAGGCTGTTCCCCGGCTGGCACGTGGTCGAGCCGACAACCGCCTTCGACTATGTCGGGCTGCTGAACACGGCGCTCAAGACCAACGACCCGGTCGCGATCATCGAACACGTCGAATTCTACCAGCGCGAATCTCTTATGCCGCGCGACCAGCGCGACTATTGCATCCCGTTCGGCAAGGCCAAGATCGTCCGGCCGGGATCGGCATGCACGGTCCTTGCGACATCCGTCATGGTCCCCGCGGCTTTGAAGGTCGCGGAAGAGACCGGCATCGATGCCGAAATCATCGATATGCGCAGCGTCGGCCAGCTCACGACCGACTGGCCCCTGGTCCTGTCGTCCATCGCCAGGACAAACCGCGTCGTCATCGTCGAGCAGGTTGCGAGCGGCCTGTCGCTTGGGCGCCATTGGATCGCGGAGATCCAGGCGCGCGCCTTCGATGATCTCGATCACGAAATACTCCACGTCACCGGCAGCCTTTCGGCGCCCGTCGTTTCGGCCGTGTTGAACAAGGCCGCGCTGGGCTCTCCCGAGAAGCTGCGGCAGGCGCTGGAGTTGATTACCAGTAGCGCTTGAACCGAAAATGCCAAAAGGAGCATGATAATGAGACTGGGGAACTTCAATCATATTGCCAGACATTGGAAAGGCCTTGCCGCGGCGACAATGCTTGCGGGCGTGGCTGCCACGGCGGTGCCGGCGGAGGCCAAGACGCTGGTCATCGCGCGCGACATGGACATCAACTCCCTCGATATCGACAGAAGCTGGTGCGACACCTGCATGATCTACAATGCCGCGGTCTATGACGGCCTTCTGGCGCTCGACAAGGACAACAAGCTCGTTCCGGTCATCGCCGAGAGCTGGACGGTCAACGACGACCAGACCGTGTTCACCTTCAAGCTCAACCCGAAAGCCACTTTCTCCGACGGCTCGAAGATCGAAGCGAAAGACGTCAAATGGTCGTGGGAGCGACTGAAGAACATAAAGGGCAGCCCGTCGGACCTCGCCTCGACGATTTCATCGATCGAGACTCCCGACGCCGAAACGGTGGTCGCGAAAACCGCTGAACCAAATTCGGAACTGCTGAACGTCCTGGCCGCCAGCTATTTCGGCGTCATCAACAGCGATGTCGCCCAGGCCGAGGGCAAAGCCACCGCGGCGGCCGACGCGGCACAGTCAGACCCTGCCGAGCCGTGGTTCCTGGCGCATTCGGCCGGCGCTGGCCCATTCGTGCTCGACTCCTACCAGCCCGGAGCGGAACTCAGGCTGAAGCGAAACGAAAAATATTGGCGCGAACCGGCCAAGGTCGACGAGATCGTCATCCGTCAGGTCGGCGATGCCGTCGCTCAGGCCCAGCTTCTGCAGAGCGGCCAGGCCGACGTCGCCATGAACATCGATCCCGAGACTGCCAAGACGCTGACCGGGCCGAACGTCAAAACGGAATCGGCTCCCTCCAACAACTTCGTCTACATTGCGATCAGCCCGGGAGCCGTCGCCAATCCCTTCCCGATGACCGCCGACATCCGCGAGGCGATCTCGCTGGCCGTCGACCGCAAGTCGCTCGTCGACTTCACCTTGGGCGAAGGCAATGGCCGGTTGATTTCGGTCCCCTTCCCGCTGGATTTCCCGGGCGGCGCGGGACACTCGATACCGGAATTCGACCAGGCCAAGGCCAAGGAACTGCTTGCCAAGGCCGGCCACGCCGACGGCTTTACGCTGGAAGCGACCTATCCGAAGCTGAACGTCTATGGCGTCGACTTCACCCTTGCCATGCAGAAAATCCAGCAGGACCTGGCGGCGGTCAACATCAAGCTTGACCTCAAGCCCGTCGAGTTCCCGAACTGGCGCGAGGCGGCGAACAAGGATCACATCCCGCTGACCTTCGTCTTCTTCGCCCCGGACTTTTATGGGACGTCGCAATATGTGAACTATTTCGGCCTGGCGCCGGATTCGACCTGGGCCAAGCGCGCGGGTGCCGCAACCGACCCGTCCTTCGTCATCAACGACACCAAGCCGATGCTGGCCGAAGCCCTGAAGTTGGCGCCCGACAAGGCGGAAAAGATCTATTTCGACATCGGCGAGAAGATCAAGGCGCAGAACGTCATCATTCCGATGATCAGCCCGAACACCATCCTTGCCTATGGCAGCAAGGTCCATGGCGTGCGGAACTCGCCGAGCTCGAACGTTCCTCTCTACGAGATCTCGCTCGACGACTGACCGCGCCGTTCCGTCCTCCGCGGGGCGCATGAAACGCGCCCCGCGGATACGGCCCGAAGGCCAAAACAGGATTTCTGCCAGCAAAGAGATCGAGCCACTCGCCCTTTCCATGAAACGGGAGAGGCTCTGATGGAGGATAACCGTGCCCTATACCGATTTCATTTTCGATGGTTACCGCAAGCGCCTCAGCGAGCTCGAGGCCAGCGACAACCCTTTGTCCAAGGGCGTGGCCTATATCGAAGGTGAGCTCTATCCCATCCATGAAGCCCGCATTCCGATCCTGGACCAGGGCTTCCTCCATTCGGACCTGACATATGACGTGCCGGCCATCTGGGATGGCCGCTTCTTCCGCCTCGACGACCATTTGGACCGCTTCGAGCGCAGCTTGAAACAGTTGCGGCTGCGCAGCTCGCTCGATCGTCATGGCATTCGCCAGAAGCTCGTGGAATTGGCCGCCAGGAGCGGCATCCGCGACGCCTATGTCTGCATGATCGTGACCCGGGGCCTGAAATTCATCCGCCAGTACAGTCCGGATGAAATCGAAAACAACCTCTATCTCATGGTGCAGCCCTTCGTGTGGGTCATGGGCGAAGAGCTGCAGAAGACCGGCGGCTCCGCCGTCATCGCCCGCGATGTCCGACGCGTGCCGCCAGGCGCCATCGATCCGACCGTGAAGAACCTGCAATGGGGCGACTTCGTGCGCGGCATGCTGGAGGCGCGGGACCGCGGCGCCAACTACCCGATCCTGACCGACGGCGACGGCAATCTGACCGAAGGTTCAGGCTTCAATGTCTGCATCATCAAGGACGGCGTCTTGCGCACGCCGAAGCGCGGGGTGCTGGAGGGCGTCACGCGCAAGACCGTGCTGGAAGTCGCCAAGGCGAATGGCATCGAATGCCATGTCGAAGACGTGCCGGTCAGCGCGGCCTACGATTGCGACGAATTGCTCTTTGTCACCACCGCCGGCGGCGTCATGCCGATCACCAAGCTGGATGGGGTCGCGATCGGCAATGGCGAAGTCGGGCCGCTCAGCAAGACGATCTGGAAGGCCTACTGGGAAGCGCATTACGACCCGATGCGCAGCTTCGCGATCAACTATTGAGGCGTATCGAGAACCGGCCGAGCAGGACCGGCTAGAGCGAGCCGCCGCGAACCGATGCGGCGGCTTTTCCTTTTGGTCTGGCGGCGATCAGGCGATCTTGCAGGCGCCGTCGAAGTCGAGGCGCGGAAGCCTGGCGAACAGGCCAGCCGGGTCGCCATATCCTAGATTGACCAGGAAATTGCTTTTCCAGCTTGTCCCGGCGAAGAAGGCCTCGTCGACGAGTTGGTTCTTGAAACCCGACATCGGTCCGGCATCGAGGCCGAGCATGCGCGCGGCGATGATCAGATAGCCGCCCTGCAGCGTGCCGTTGCGAAACGCGGTTTCGTGCGCGACATCGGGGCTCGACGTGAACCACGAGCGCGCGTCGGCATGCGGAAACAACTGCGGCAACCGATCGTAGAAGGCTTCGTCATAGGCGACGATGGCGGTGACCGGCGCCGCCATGGTCTTGGCGGAATTGCCGCTGCTCAAGGCCGGGCGCAGCTTTTCCTTGGCCTCCGGCGACTTGACGAAGACGAACCGGCCCGGCGAGCAGTTCGCCGAGGTCGGCGCCATTTTCAGAAGGTCGTAGAGCCGGCGAAGCGTTTCGTCGGACACAGGCTTGTCTGTCCACTTGTTGTGGGTACGAGCCGTCGTGAAAATGCTGAAGTCGTTCATCGCGACCCTTCAATCCCTGAACATGAAGTCGATGGAACACGTCGCCTCAAGCCGCGCGAGAGGCGCCGACAGTCCCATTGTTGCCATCGCGGCACGGCGGTCGGCCGTGGGCGGATCGCCGCCGGCCGGCGAGCGGCAGTCAGCGCGCGATCTTGAGCCTGGCCAACACCAGCGGGTTTTCGTTCGCCGGGATACGCGTGCGTTCCGCCTTCAGCTCCGCAAATGCACGCTCGCTTGCCTTCAGCGTCTCGTCGATATCGGCGGCCGTCATGGCGGCATTCAGGAACATGTTGTGGTAGGGATGGAAGTACACGCCATGCTTGAGCGCGCTTGCGACCCAGGCATAGCCGAGGCGCATGTCGGGATCTTCGTGGAACAGGATTTGCGGCATCTGCACCGGACCGGTCTGGCGCAGGGAGAACCCGAAGGCCACGGCTTGTTCCTCGAGCCCTGCCCTCAGCTTGTTCCCCAACTCGACCGTGCTTTCCAGGTACCTGGTCTCGCGGATCAGCCGAAGCGTTTCTATGCCTGCCGCCATCGGCACGGCCGAAAACCAGAAGGAACCGGTGGCGAAGATCGATCGCGCGGCGGCGTAGAAGCGCTGCGAGCCCATCATCGCCGAAATCGGATGACCGTTGGCGATCGCCTTGCCCCAGCAACTGATGTCCGGCTCGACGCCCAGGATCGACCACGAACAATCGCGGGTCAGCCTGAAGCCCGCACGAACATCGTCGACGATAAGCGGCGCATCGAGATCGTCGCAGATCTTTCGGACAGCCTTTGCGAAACTCTCGGAAGGGATAAGCTGGTCGGCAAAGACCTCATGCTTGAAGGGTGTCGCGAAAATCCCAGCGACGTCGCCCTCGGCCGCGCGCACCGCCGCCTCGAGGCTTTCCAGGTTGTTGTATTCGTAGGTGAGGATCTGCTTGCGCTCGTCGTCGACGATGCCGGTGCGGTTCGGCGTGCACCACGGCTGCGAGCCATGGTAGGCGCCGGTGGCGACCAGGATCTTGCGACGCTTGGAGTAGGCCCGCGCTATCGTCATCGCCATGGAGGTCGCGTCGCTGCCGTTCTTGCAGAACATGGCCCAGTCGGCATGCGAGACCATCGAGACCATCGCCTCGGCCAATTCGACCATCAGATAGGACGGTCCGGTCATGGTGTCGCCGAGTTCCGCCTGCCTGCGTGCGGCGGCCTCGATATCGACATTTCCATAGCCGAATAGATTCGGCCCATACGCACTGAGATAGTCGATATATTCATTACCATCGACGTCCCACAGTCGCGTGCCGCTGGCGCGACTGAAGAACTGCGGGAAGTCGGGCGGCAAAAGTGCTGTGGATTCATGGCCATACATTCCACCTGGTATAACGCGCCTGGCGCGTTCCAGAAGTTCTAAATTGCGGCTGTTCGACCAAGGCATGGATATGTGACCCCTGTTTTCGAGGCAGGCTATAGCAATAAAAATATCTGCTATCAATGATGAATCCGATAGATTGCCGCTTCTGTTTCGGCTACAAATATCGAAGGTGGGATGCGTCAGCCGGCAAGGCTCGCGCAGACCAGCCTGCAGCGCCGAACGTACAAGGAGATGCCGATGGCAGGGTTGATCGAAGGAGAAGCCGGATTTGCCCAAGGCAATCCCGGTTCGATCGGCCGGTAAAAGCGGCGCCACCAAACAGGAAATCAAAGCCAAAAAGGGGAATACATGGACACGATCAGGAATGGTCTGAGCAGACGCAGCGTTCTCAAGCTTGGGGCCGGCACGGCCGCGGCATCATTTCTTGCAATGCCGGCCATCGGCCGGGCGGCTCCCACCTCGCTTTCGGTCGCCAATGGCGGCGGCGCGCTGGGTGACGCCTTCAAGGCGGCGTGCTTCGATACGTTTGAAAAGAAGACCGGCATCAAGATCATCAGCGCCCCCTACATGGAAGGCGCGCGACTGAAGGCAATGGTCGAGGCCGGCGCGGTCGATATCGATGTCACCGATACGGATTCCTCGGAAGCGGCGCCGCTGGCCGTCGCGGGCCTTCTGGACGAGATCGATTACAGCGTCGTGCCGAAGGACAGCCTGATCGACGGCGCGGCCAGCAAATACTGGACGTCGTGCTACATCGCCGGTTGCGTTCTGAGCTGGAACACGGATTCGGCCAAGGATGGCCGGCCGAAGAACTGGCAGGAGTTTTTCGATCCCAAGTTCAAGGGGCGCAGGACGCTCTGGAAGAACGCCGCACAGACCATGGAAGTGGCGGCCCTCGGCGCCGGCCAGACGCTGGACAAGCTCTATCCGATCGACATCGACCGGGCTTTCGCAATGCTGGACGGTATCCGGTCCTCGATCACCTGGTGGACGTCCGGAGCCCAGAGCGCGCAGCTTCTGGCCAATGGCGACGCCGATTTCGGCATGTGCTGGAACGGTCGCGTCGACCCGGTCAAGCAACAGGGCGGCCCGATCGACTACACGTTCGACTACTCGCTCCACACGCCGGGCATCTGGAGCCTGCCGAAAGGCGGCCGCAACCGCGACACCGCCATGAAGTTCATCGCCCACTGCATGGACCCCGAAGTCCAGGCTGCCTTCTCCAAGCTGATCCCCTACGGACCGACGAACGACAAGGCCTTCGACATCCTGTCGGCGGAAGAGCGCGCGCGCATGCCGAGCTCTCCGGAGAACCGGAAGCTTTCGATCGCCATCGACGGCGACTACTGGCTCGAGAACGGCACGAAGATCTACGACCGCTTCAACACCTGGGTCGTGACGAAATAGGCTGACCATCCGGCTTGGAACTGCGCGAGCGATTCTGTCGCTCGCGCAGTTCTGCCGTTGAAATTCGTCACCGCTCGCTTGCGCAAGAGCGCAACGATCTAGTGAAATGGCCCCGACATACGGATCCACGAGTCAGGACTTGTCCACGCCATGAAGCATCGCAGCTTCCTGCTTTATCTTCCCGTCGCGCTGCTGCTGACGCCCTTCTTCCTCGCGCCGATGGCGGTGATCGGGACCGAGAGTTTCAGCGGTCAGCACGGCGTCGGGGCCGAGTACGTCAAGGTCGTGACCGATCAAGGCATCCGGACCGTCCTCTACAACACCTTCTACGTTGCCGCGATGGTGACAATCCTGTCGCTGCTGATCGGATATCCGATCGCCTATGTCCTGGCGCGGCTCAAGGGACGATGGGCGACGATCGGCATATTTCTCATCTTCCTGCCTTTCTGGGCCAGCACCGTCATCCGCTCTTTCGCATGGATGATCCTGCTCGGCCGCAAGGGGCCGGTGAATTCGATCCTTCTGGGCATCGGCCTGATCGAGGACCCTATCCGCTTCATCGACAACGGGCTGGGGCTGATGATCGCCATGACTTACATCATGGTGCCGTTCATCGTCGTGCCGATCCTCAACGGCTTGCGCGCCATCGACCCCAACCTGCCGCGCGCCGCCGCCGTGCTCGGCGCAAATCCCTGGCGCCAGTTCCTGGCCGTCACCCTGCCGCTTTCGATGCCCAACATCGCGGTCGGCTGTACGATTGTCTTCGTCACCTCGCTGGGCTTTTTCGTAACGCCTTCGCTTCTGGGAGGCGATTTGACCGTGGTCTCTATGCTGATCAGCGAACAGGCCAACAGGCTCTTGGATTGGCCGCTTGCATCGGCTCTGGCCATCATCGTGCTTCTGCTGACGATCGTCATTTTCGCGCTTCTGCGGCTCAGCCAGCTGGCTTCCCGGCGCAGGGACAAGGCGCGGTCGGGAGTGTTCGCATGAGCGTTTCGGAGAAAAAACTATGGACTGCCTGGAGCCGATTTCTGACCGGGCTTGTGGGCGCGATCCTGATCGGATTTCTGGTGCCCATCCTGGTCGTGGTTGCGGTGTCCTTCCAGAGCAAATCCTATCTCTCGTTTCCGCCGACCGACTTTTCGCTGCGCTGGTACCAGCAGTTCATCGGCAACGACGATTACCGGTCGGCAATCTTGAACAGCATGATGATCGGCGCGTCCGCCGCGGCGCTTGCGACCATTGCCGGCATTTCGACGGCGCTCGCGGTCGTGCGCGCCAGGGCGCCGGGCTCGGCGATCGTCAGCGCGCTTTCGATCGCGCCCGCGGTGCTGCCGCAGATCGTTCTTGCGATCGGGCTGTTTCCCATCAGCGTGTGGCTGGGCCTTCAGGGGACGCTATGGGCTGTCATCCTGGCGCATGCCGTCATCGGCCTGCCCTTCCCTTTCATCACGGTTTGCGGTGCGCTCACGTCCTATTCGAACCGCATCGAGATCGCCTCGATGACCCTGGGGGCGAACGCCTTCCAGACTTTCAGGCTGATCACCTTTCCGATGATCCGCCCGGCCGTCATCGCCGGCTTCATCTTCGCGTTCGCGGCCTCGCTGGACGAGCTGGTGCTGGCTCTGTTCCTGAGCAGCCCGTCGACCCGCACGCTGCCGCTGCTGCTGTGGGAGCAGCTCAATTTCCAGGTCACACCCGAAATCGCCGCCGCGGCCAGCGTCATTCTTGCGGTGACAAGCCTACTCATTCTTGCGGCAACCCTGTTGCCGCGTCTCGACAAGGACAATTAGGATGCTGCAGATGGTAAGCCGATCGGCAACGACAGCGGAAAGCCGTGCCGCGGGAGGAGCCGCGGTTTCGATCCACAATCTTTGCAAGCGCTACAACAATTTTGAAGCCGTCGTCCCGACATCCGTCGAGATCGCGTCAGGCGATTTCTTTGCCATCATCGGACCGAGCGGCTCGGGCAAGTCAACGCTGCTTGGCATGATCGCCGGCTATATCGATCCGACGGCAGGGCGGATCGTGGTCGATGGACGCGACATCGTTCCCGAACCGATCTATCGCCGCAACATCGGCATGGTGTTCCAGAACTATGCCCTGTTCCCGCACCTGTCGGTCGCTCAGAACGTCGCCTATCCGCTGAAGATCCGCGGCGTCGCCAAGCATGAGATTGCAAGGCGCGTACGCGAAAGCCTGGCCATGGTCCGGCTGGAAGCCTTCGCATCGCGCATGCCTTCGGAACTCTCCGGCGGCCAGCAACAGCGCGTCGCGCTGGCGCGAGCCTCGATCTATCAGCCGTCGATCCTGCTGATGGACGAACCGCTCGGCGCACTGGACAAGAACCTGCGCGACGAGATGCAGGAGGAGATCAAGCGCTTCCAGCAGGAGCTTGGCGCGACCGTCATCTATGTCACCCATGACCAGCAGGAAGCGGCATTCCTGGCAGACCGCATCGCCATCATGCGTGACGGCGCCATGACGCAGATCGGCAGCCCGCGCTCGCTCTACGAACAGCCGAAGAGCCGCTTCGTCGCCGAATTCCTCGGCGAGGCTTCCATTTTCCCGGTCAAGACGGCTTCGGGGAAACTGACCGACCAGACCTGCCGCATCACGCTCGAAGACGGGACCGAAACGGTCATTCGAACCGGCGAGGACGGCGGGCCGGGCCGCTTCGCATGCATCAGGCCGGAACGCATCACCATCGGCCCGAAGGCTCGAGGCCTGGCGAATGCTTACACGGGTGTCGTGCGTGAGAGCCTCTATACGCCCGGCAGCATCCGGTATCGCGTGGAACTGAAGGATGCCGGTTGCCTGCTCAAGGTCCGGGCGCTGCCTCAGCACAACACCGAAGTGTTCGAGACCGGCAGCTCGGTGGACATCGGCTGGTCCGTCGACGACATGACCATCCTGGCGGAGTAGCCACGGCCGCTTGAAAAAGTCAGCCAGGCAGCGCGCTTGGCCTAGGGCATTTCAGCGTTCACAGAAACGGGGGAATGCCTTGTCGCTTTTCTTTTTCAAGCAATTCCGGACGGAAAACCGCTCACACTTTTCCTGGAATTGCTCTAGGCCGGCCGCTGCTGGCCATAGGTCTTGTAGCGGTCCTTCACCACGCTGAGTTCATCCGCCGTCAGCATCACCGGGCGCCCGACCATGCTGGCAATCATGTACTGCCTGGCGAGCGTTTCCAATTTCTCGGTTCGCGCGAGCGCGGTGGCAAGATCCGGCCCGTAGGCGATCATGCCGTGATTGGCGATAAGGCAGGTGTTGCGTTCGGCAAGCGCGCGCACCACGGCGCTTGCAAGATCCGCCGTGGCGAAGGTCGCATAGTCCGAGCAGGGGACGTCATCGCCTCCGAACGAGGCGATCATGTAGTGGAACGCCGGCAGGCCCTGCCTGAGGCACGACAATGCCACGCAATGGTCGGGGTGGGCGTGCACGACGGCCTGAGCCTGGGGGAAGGCTCGGTAGATTCCCGCATGCATGTTCCATTCGCTCGATGGCCGGAAATCCCCGCCCCATTGGCCGTCGAGCGTCATTTCGACCATCGCGTCGGCATCGAGTTTTTCCGGAGAAATCCCGGTCGGGGTGATCAGCATGGCGCCGTCTCCGAGCCGCAGGCTGATGTTGCCCGAAGTTCCGCTGTTCAATCCCTTCGAAGCGATCGAGCGGGTCGCGTCGACGAGCGATCGACGCGCGGTTTGATCTTTCATTGTGCCCTCGTCGTTGGCGGCCATTGCTCGAGATACAGTTCGGTCCTTGCCGGCCGGCGCATCTCTTCGAGCACTGTTGAAAAAACGTCGATCCCGCCGAGCTTGCCCGATTTCAGCATCAGCGCGACCTGAAACGGCATTTCGGCGATCATGCGTCCCGTGCCCAGGCCCTGGTACGGTCCGACGATGAAGCGGTTGATGGGCAATCTGGGCACGATGGCGCCAGCCGTCTCGCCGCCGGCGACGACCAGACGCCTGACACCGCCCTCGAAGATCAGCCGCTGCGCGAGTTCGGTGAGAAAATTCTCAGCCGCGCGCGCCACGACGTCGCGGCCGTATTTGCCCTGCAAACGTTCGACCTCCTGCTGCGGCGCCATTGTCGCGATCGCGATCGGCCGGTTGGCCGCGATCGCCCGGTTGGCCGACGCAAGCACAGGCGCGCCGAGGTCTTCGCCTTCCATGAGCCGCGCAAGGTCGACGCTGACGATCTCGTTTTCCCGGCCGAAGTGATCGAGTTGCTCGGCGGTCCGCGGCGCGACACTTCCCGCCAGGACGACGGCCGGGCCCTCGACGCCCGGCAACTCCGCCGCCTGAGGATTTGCAAGCCTGCCGCTGCGGCGCCAGGAGGTCGGCAGATGCGCCACCACCGAAGCGTTCCCGGTCATGAGCGGCATCTCGGCGGCGGCTTCGGCAATGGCGGCAAGATCGCGTTCATAGATCGTGTCGACCACCGCGAAACGTGTCCCCTCCTGCGCCAGCGCCTCGCAACGCTCGGCAATCGCCTTCGAACCGCGATCGACGACCGGATGCGCGACAAGGCCGACGCGGCTCCTGCTCTGCGCGGCGAGAACGCGCACGATGTTGGAATCCGTCATGGGAGTGAGAGGATCGAACCGCTTCGGCGATTCGGCGAGGATTTGAGAACCGCCGAACATATAGCCCTGGAACACGGTGCGCTGGGTCTCGCAAAGCGCCGGGCAGAACAGCACCAGCCTGGCGCCAAGCAGGTCCGCGAGCGCTTCGGCGCATGGTCCGATGTTTCCGGCCGGCGTCGAATCGAAGGTGGCGCAATATTTGAAGAAGATCTGATCGCAACCCGCCGACAGCAAACGCCGCGCCGCCGCGATGACGAGGTCGACCGCATCGGCGGCCGGGATGACGCGCGTCTTCAGAGCGATGACATGTGCAAGCGAATCCGGCGCGATCGCTGCATCGATGTGGGTGGAGAAACCGGTCGGCACGCCCCGCGCCACCAGCATGGCTGCCAGTTCGGAGCCTCCGGTCAGATCGTCGGCTATCGCGCCCAGCAGCAGCTGACGTTCTTCTTGCATCTTCATCGGGCTTCTCTCTGGAACCTTCGTCTTGCCATCGGTCGAATACACTCAGAGACCGAGAAAGTCGCGCATGAGGGCGAGCTGGCCATCCATCATCCGGCGGCCGAACAGTACGCGGCAGCCTTTCGCTTCTGCGGCCTGCAGCAATCTGGTCCGTTCCGGCTTCATGACGATGTCGGCGACAATCATGTCCGCCGACAGCGTTGCGAAGTCCAGGAGGTGGTCATCATCCTTGCCGGCCATCCCGACGGACGTCGCGTTGATGATCATGTCGAAGCCGGTGGCGTCGGCGGCGCCGGTTCGTACCGGCACGCCGGGATATGCGGCGGCTACCGCATCGGCAAGCCCGGCGACCTTGGCCCGGTCACGATTGCAGATGACCAGTTCAACCATGCCCGCCTCGGCCAGCGCAAAGGCCACGCTGCGGCCGGCGCCGCCCGCGCCAAGCAGGAGCACGCGAAGGCCGGCCAGCTCGACGCCCGCTTCCACCGCGCCGCGCACGAAGCCGGCGCCATCGACATTGTCGCCGATCAGCTTTCCATCGGGATCTCTGCGGATGCAGTTCACGCTGCCTATCGCCTGGGCCCGACCCGTCAATTCGTCCAGCAACGGCAGAACCGGTATCTTGTGCGGGATGGTCACCCCCGATCCGACACAGTTCCGATACGCTCGCAAAGCCTGAATGGCGCCGGCAAGGTCCTGCGGTCCGACGTGAACCGGAACGCAGACGAAATCATGACCGGCGGCCCGCATGAAAGCCGTGATGGCTTCCGTTCCAACCACGTGCGAGACGGGGTCGGCCAACAGAAGCATGATTTTCGTCTGCCCGGTTATGCGGCGCGCGTCCATCGATTCCTCCCGGGGAGCTGCTGCTGAGTTAATATGATAAATATCGGTTATCTTTTTGTTCCGGCAACGAACCAGATACAAACCGACATCACCGGCATTTGCGCTTGTTTTCCCGTAAATTCAAGCGATTTCAGTGATCGCGGAGCCAATGCCCGGATCGAATGGCGCGGCAATTATTTGTCGCATATGCCAGTTGATAATAAATAAGTTTATCTGTAATCCTAGCCCTCTCTCACATTATGAATGGCTCGGCCACGCAGGGGATTTTTCCATGTCGAAGCGGCAAATGCATCTCATAGGTTACGTGCTGGCCGGCCCCACCTGGCATCACTACGGAGCATGGCGGCACCCGGAAAGCGACGGCCTCGATATGCTCGACCCCGCCCGCTACGAGGAGATTGCCCGCACTCTCGAGCATGGGAAATTCGACGGGCTTTTCTTCGTCGATTTCCTGATGCTGTTCGACTCGTACGCCGGCGGCTATCGCACGAATCTGAAGGAAGGCGGCCAGCAATGCATGATGGATCCCATGCAGCTCCTTTCGGCAATGGCGCGTGTCACGTCGCATATCGGGCTGGCGTCGACGATGTCGACGACGTTCTACCACCCCTTCCACATTGCGCGGGCATTCGCGTCGCTCGACCACATCAGCAAGGGCCGCGCCGGCTGGAACGTGGTGACATCGGCGATGGAACGTGAGGCCAAGAATTTCGGCATGGATGCGCTGATGGACAAGAACAAGCGCTACGACATGGCGGACGAAGTGCTCGAGGCCTGCGACAAGCTTTGGCAGAGCTGGGAGCCCGGGGCGCTGGTCGGCGATCGCCAAAACAATGTCTTCGCCGACGCCGACAAGGTTCACTACGTGAACTACGAGGGCAACTATGTACGCACCAGCGGCCCGCTGACGGTGCCGAGCTCGCCACAGGTCAGGCCGGTGATCATGCAGGCGGGTTCCTCCCCTCGCGGCCGCGAATTCGCAGGGCGCTGGGCCGAAGTCATCTTCACGCTGCAGAACTCCAAGGAGCACATGCAGGCGTTCTATCGCGACATCAAGGACCGCGTCGTCGCCAGCGGCAGGAAGCCGAACGAGTGCGCCATCGTTCCGGCGGTCGACATCGTTCTCGGCGACACGGAATCGATCGCCAGGGAACGCGCCGAGGCCATCAACGAATATGCCAGCCCGACGCTCGGCGTTGCCGAGATCTCGAACGCGCTCGGCGTCGACATGTCCAAGGAGCCGCTCGACAAGCCTTTGGAGGACCTGGAATTGAGCCAGGGCTGCCGCGGCATCCTCGACGTGATGCTTCAGGGCACGAAGAAAGACGGACTGACACTCGGCCAGGCCGGCAAGGCCTGGGCAACCAGCCAGATGACGCCTCAGCTCGTCGGCACGCCGAAGATGATCGCCGATCACCTGCAGGATTTCTTCGAGGCGGAGTGCTGCGACGGCTTCATGATCTGCCCGTCCATCAGCCCGGGCACTTACGTCCAGTTCGTCAAAACGGTGGTTCCGGAGCTGCAGCGCCGCGGAATATACCGCAAGGAATACCAACACTCGACCTTCCGCGAAAACCTGCAGAACTGAGGCGGCCACGGAGCGTCCTGGAGCGGTTCATCGTTTCACGAAAACGGCGAACCGCTCTATCTCCATCTCTTTGTTCTGACGCAATTCCGGACGGAAAGCTGCGAAGTTACCGAGCCCAGCGGCTCGCACCAGAAATGCTCCAAGGACGCTCCGCTACGCGCCGACTTCGCGCGTCGCGAGGATCTCCGGAAGATAGCAGCGCAGATAGGCTATGCCTGCCAGATGCGCTTCGGCGATATAGTCGTCGCGGATGTAACCGTTTTCGCTGTAAGACAGCGAGAAAACGCCATCTATCATGGCGAAGTATGTCGCAAGACGGCGCTCCCATTCCGGCATCGCCGGCACGTGGAAATAGTAGGAAAGCAGCTGCGACCTGCCGTCGACGAGGCGGTGATACTGCGATATGTCCGCGCTCTTGACCTCCACACTGATGTTGGCGCCGAGAAACAGCCGGAGCGCGGCCGGATGGCTGTTGTGATATTCGGCCGCGCTGATCACCTTTTGCCGGAACAGATCCTGCCAGCGCGCCGGCCGAACCTCCAGCGGCAGCATGGAGAGTTGCAGCAAGGCGTTGTGGTGAACTTCGGCGAGCGCAAGCAGGGCCGCTTCCGTGCTCGGGAAGAAATGGTACACCGACGCGGTCGGGACCTTCGCCTTGGCGGCGATCTGATAGAGCCCGATATCCTGGACATTGCTCGTCGCAAGCAACTCGTCCAGGGCGTCGAGCAGCTTTCGGAAGCGCACTTGCCCCGGCTTGCGTTGAGGACGCCGCGCCACGACGCGCTTCGGCTGGCGGTCCGCGGCGGACTTATCCTCGACATCGTTGCTCATCGTCACCTCGAATTGCGAAAATCTCGATTCCGAGACAAGAAGAAACGCTCCGGCAGGTCAAGACACATCAAGACAATAAACCCAGTCTTGGCGGGCGCGCCTGCCTAATAGCGGCGATTTGGCGACCCGTGGCCCGCCGATAATGTCTGGCGCCGGCCGGCTGTCATCTATGCGATTTCTGGGCTTCCACCAGTAGATGCTCATTGTTCGTCATCGCCGCGTCCCGGCGCATCCGGTCGTAAAGCCAGGAACAGAACTTCTCGCAGCTCTGCTTGCGCAACTGCCCGGCCGGTTCGACGACGTAATAGTCCGAGCCCCTCACCCTGTATGGAGCGAGCTCCAGCGCCGGCACGAGGACCCCGCTTGCGAAGAGGTCGTCCACAAGCGGACTGCCGCCCAAGGCTATTCCCTGACCGCTCAGCGCTGCCTGCATCAGAACCGAGAAATTGTTGACCGTGATCTGATGCTTGCCTTTGGTCGTTTCGACGCCATGGGCCTGGAACCAGTCGCTCCAGCCGCCGCCCTGCACCGAGCGTCCTTCGATGCCCAGCAACATCTCGCCAAGCAGATCGCCAGGACTTGCCGGACGCCTGCGGTCCTCCCAGTAGGACGGGTGGCAGACCGGCGTCACTTCGCAGCCGATCAGGAACCGCGAAGACATGGACGGCCACGACCCGCCGCCGAATCGAATGGTCATGTCGATCCGCTGCTTCGAGATGTCGACGAGCTCGTCGTTGACCGCCAGGCGCAGATCCACGTCCGGGTTGAGCTTGCTGAATTCGGCAAGCCGTGGCGCCAGCCAGTAGGTGCCGAACGCATGGGTCGTGCCGACGACGATAGCCTGGGGATCGCTCAACTCTCTCACCCGGTCGGCAAGCGAAGCGATCGCCGTGAGATGCAGCGGCAGCGACGCATTCAACATGATGCCGGCAGCGGTCAGCTCGATCGAGCGATGCCCGCGTTCGAACAAGGGGGTCTGCAGGAAATTCTCCAGCTCCCGGATCTGCCGACTGATGGCCGCCTGAGTGATGTTGAGCTCGTTGGCTGCCTTGGTGAAACTCAGCAGCCGTGCGGCCGCTTCGAACGAGATCAGGGATATGAGCGAGGGGATGCTGGTACGCAAGGAAGACATAACAAATCTTAATGCCAATCGGGCGTGAGCCGCAAGCAATGCCGCCGCGACGGCAAGTGATTTCAATGCGCTTTCGTGGATGTGATGGCGGAAACCGCGGAATTCGGATCAAGTCAACTCAGCTCGATAATTCAATGCTTTAAGCGATATGACCGTCGCCGGCCGTCTGCGGTTGGCAAAACAAATTGTTATGGGTGTCCAAGAATTTTGCGCGTTTACGGCCAACGCCGGCTTCGGCATGTTGACGTTACTGAAAGCGTGATCATAGGACCAGCACCACATGAACGCTCCCATCGTCGGCACCCCCGCCCATGCGCCTTTGGCGGCCGGCCGTGACCTGTTCAAGACCGTTTCAAGTCACTGGCCGTCCGGCGTCGCGGTGATCACCGCGGTCGCCGATGACAGGAGCCTGCACGGCTTGACGATGAGCGCCGTGATCGCGCTCTCGCTGGACCCCATGCAATATCTGATTTCGGTCGACAGGACGTCCAACACTCTGCCGGTGCTGAAGGCCACAAGGCGCTTCTGCATCAACTTCCTGAGCAGCCAGCAACAGAATGTCTGCATGCTGTTCGCCAGCAAGGCAGCGGACAAGTTCGCATCCGTCAGCCACCGCCTCTCCGACAGCGGGCTCCCGTTGATCGAGGGCGCGGTCTCGCACATCATCTGCGATATAAATTCAGTCATTGCGAGCGGCGATCATGAGATCATGATCGGCGATGTCCGTGATATCGAGCATGCCGGCGGCGACCCGCTCATCCACTTCAAGCGCTCCTTCCATACGGTGCAGCCAGGCTGATCCGTCCGCGCGTGCCCATTCGGGCGTAGGCCTTCGGTCCGCTCCCGGCGTGGACCGCCACACGGCCGGTGCCTTTCGCGTTTGCACGGAATCGCCACCGCATACTTACGGAAACTTGTTCCCACTTTCGGCGGACATGCTCTAGGATGAGGCCGATGCGGTTCTGTATTTCCGTGACGGCGTTGGGATTCCTGCTGGTGGCGATCGCCGCCGGCATGTGGCCGTCTTGGGCGCTGGCCTGGTCGCTGTCGCGACCCACCATTGCCGTCGCAGTCCAGTCGTCGCCCGACACCACGCAGCCTTCGGCCTTCAAGCCCTGCTATCATACGGTGCGGACGTCGAGCATATCCTGCTTCCCCCAGATCGGCCTGCCGGAAGGCGCGACCGGTGGCGAGACGCGAAATTCCGGCCATTGCATTCCTGCCATAAGCCCGCACGCGACGAAGCTCATCTTCCGCGAAACGGAACCGCGCCCGCCACGACCCTCCTTCGTCGCTTGAATCGGTGCGCCCGGGTGGACAACCGCCTGTGTGCTTCTTTCATCCATGAAGGGCGGCGATGCCGCTCCAGAGGTCATCTTATGCTCAACGAAAATCCGATCGGCCGCCGGCGCTTTCTGCTTGGCGCCTCCGCCCTGGCGGCGACCGCGACGCTCCTGCCTTTCCTGCCGGCTAGCGCCCAGGAAGGCCTGACACCCGAACAGGTCCTCAATGATCCCGACATGCCGTTCGTCGGCGCCAAGAATGCCGACATCACGATTGCGGAGTTCATGGACTACAACTGCCCCTATTGCCGCAAGAGCCATCCGGAACTGAAGAAGCTTCTCAAGAGCGACCGCAGGGTGCGCGTCGTCTACAAGGACTGGCCGGTGTTCGGTCCGGTTTCCGAATATGCCGCCCGCATGGCGCTCGCGGCCAAGTGGCAGGGGAAGTACGAAGCCGCGCACGACGCGCTTATGTCGTCACCAAAGCGTTTCCAGCAGAATAAGGAAGTCACGGCCGTGTTGACCAGGGCCGGCATCGACATGGCGAGGCTGAACAAGGATGCCGCGGCGCACAAGGCCGATATCGACAAGCTGCTGGCACGAAACGCCCTGCAGGCCGACACGATCGGCCTGCAGGGCACGCCGTCCTGGCTGGTGCAGTCCTTCATCGTCTTCGGCGGCCTCAGCCACGCTCAGTTGCAGGAGGCCGTGGCGGAGGCGCGCCGCAGACAAAAGGCGCCGAGTAGCAAGTAGGCTTCCGTGCCTTCACGGAGGTTGCCGGCCATGCGGCATGGCAACCTCCAGCGTGTCCTTCGGCCAAGCCTTAGGCGATGAACGCCTCGGCCACGCTGCGAATGCCTGCCGCATCGAGCTTGTAATGGGCGTAGAGATGGGTGGGCGGCGCGATCAGGCTGTACTCGTCATAGATGCCGTGGCGTTTGAGCTTCACGCCAATCCCCTCGTCGGCGAGCACTTCAGCCACCGCGCCGCCAAGCCCGCCCAGGACATTGTGCTCTTCGACCGTCATGATCTTCATCTTCTTCGAGCGGGAGGCCGCTTCGAGAATGGCGTCGCGGTCGAGGGGCTTGATGCACGCCATGTCGATCACGCCGACGGAGTGCCCCTCCGCATTCATGGCACTCGCGGCCTCGAGCGCACCGTGCACGGCCATCCCGCAGGCGATGATCGTCAGCTCGTCGCCTTTCAGGTGCTCATGCGCCTTGCCGAATTTGAATGTCGGCGTCTCCTTGTAGACGACGGGATCGCGGCCGCGGCCGATGCGGAAATAGATCGGCTTGTCGTAGTCCGCGGAAGCGCGGATGGCCGCTTCCAGCTGCGGACCGTCCGCCGGCGACACCACCGCGAGATCGGCGATCGAGCGCATGATGGCGATGTCTTCCGTGGCGTGGTGCGAGGTGCCGTAGAAGCCGAGCGAGATGCCGGTGTGATGGCCGACGAGCCGGACCGGCTGCGCGGAATAAGCAATGTCCATCCTGATCTGCTCGCAAGCAAGCAGAGCCAGGAATGAAGCGAAGGTCGCCACGAAGGGCACCACCCCGCAGGTCGCGATGCCCGCGGCCGTGCTGACCATATTCTGCTCCGATATGCCGAAGGAGATATAGCGGTCGGGATAGGCGGCCGCGAAGCGGTTCAGGCCGTTCGAATATTGAAGATCGGCCGATCCGGCCATGACGTTGTGGCCTGCCTTCACGAGATCGATCAGCCCGTTGGACAGATGATCGAGGCCTGGATTGACGGCGTTCAAGCCGCGATACTGCCACGAATTGGGAGAGAGAGGACCGTTCATTTCAAGCATCCAGCGCGTTGATCTCAGCGACGGCCTTTTCGGCATCGGACGGGTCGAGATAGCCCAGGTGCCAGCCGGGCTCGGTCTCCATGTAGGAAACGCCCCTCCCCTTGCTGGTCTTGGCGATGATCACGCAGGGCTTGTCGCGCTCATCATCCGCCCTCACCCGCCGCAGGAGCTCGGTGACCTTCGCCACGTCGTGGCCGTCGACGGTATGGACCTCCCAGCCGAAGGCGCGCCATTTCTCGTCGAGCGGCTCTATGTTCATCAGATCGTCGACGCGCCCGTCCAGCTGGTAGCCGTTGCGGTCGATGATGGCGATGAGATTGCGGGCCCGGTGCTGCGCGGCGTTGATCGCGGCCTCCCAGACCTGTCCTTCCTGCATCTCGCCATCGCCCATCATGCAGAAGACCCGATAGTCCTTCTCGCCGGTCCAGCGCTGCGCCAGCACCATGCCCAGCGCATTCGAGAGCGCATGGCCGATCGACCCCGACGAGAAGTCGACGCCGGGCACCTTCCTCATATCGGGATGATCGCCAAGCGGGCTGCCGAGGCGCGTGTACCGGTCGAGCCATTCCTTCGGGAAAAAGCCGAGATCGGCGTAGATCGGAAACAGGCCGACCGCTGCATGTCCCTTGCCGATCGTGAAGCGATCCCGCCCCGCCCATTTCGGTTCGCCCCGGCGCAGCCGCATGACGTCGTAATAGAGCGCGGCGAATATCTCCGCAGCCGAGAAGACGGACGTGTAGTGGCCCGTCTTGGCAATCTCGATCAGCCGGATCGTCTCCAGCCGCACGAAGCGGGCGCGCTCCTTGAGCATCGCCACCACGTCCGGCGTGGGTTCGAAACTGTTGCTGCGCGCCTTGTCCGTTGAAGAACCGCTCATATCATCCTCGATCAAGTTCATGGCTCCGCGGCGCTGGCATCGAGCCGCGCCGCGACTGCGTCAGGAACGCAGATTTTCCCGGAACGTGCTTCCGGTGTAGTCCCGGCGATAAATGCCCCTGCGCTGCAGCTCGGGCACCACCGACTTCACGAACTGGTAGAACGAGCCGGGGGTGATCGACGGACAGATGACGAAGCCGTCGCACGCCTCGGCCTCGAACAGCTCGTGGATGTGATCGGCAATCATCATCGGCGTGCCGACGAGCTGCGGCGACATCTGGGTGGTCGCATATTGATGGCCGGCATCGCGCAGCGTCTTGCCCTTGCCGCCGCTCATGATGATATCGAACACCCCGCGCGCGCCTTGCGTGATCTCCATCTCGCTCAGCGGCTGGTCCATCGGGAAGCCCGAGAGGTCGATGCCGATATGGTTCGACATCTCGGAAAGGCCAAGCTCGGCATTGGCGAGGGAATCGATATAGTCCGCCCGCTCGCGTGCGATCGATTCCGTTTCGCCTATGACGATATCGGTCGCGGGCAGAATGGCGCAGTGCGAAGGATCGCGCCCGGCATTCGAGACGCGGTCCTTGATGTCGCGGTAGAAGGCTTGCATGTCCGCCTTGTTGTTCTGCAGCGTGAAGACGATCTCGGCCCAGCGCGCCGCAAACTGACGCCCGCGGTCCGAAGACCCCGCCTGCATCAGCACGGGGCTACCCTGCGGCGAATGCGGCGTCATCAACGGGCCGCGCGTCCTGACATATTTGCCGGCGTAGTTGGCGTAGCGCACCTTCGACGGATCGCCGAAAATGCCTGCCTGCCGGTCAAGCACCAGCGCATCCGGTCCCCAGCTGTTCCAGAGCGCCGTGCAAGCCTCGACCACCTCATCGGCATGGTCATAGCGCTGAGCCTTGTCCAGCAGCCGGTCCATGCCATAGTTCTGCGCTTCGCGATCGGTCGCCGAGGTGACGATGTTCCAGGCCGCCCTGCCGCCGCTGATATGGTCGAGCGAGGCAAAGGCACGGGCGATGTGGAACGGATGATAAAGCGAGGTCGACATCGTTGCCGAAAGGCCAATGTGGCTGGTCACCCGCGCCATTGCCGTCAGCATCTGCATCGGGTCGAGCATGCACATATGCCCGCCATATTTGACGCAGGGATCGATGACGCCGCCATAGGTATCGTAGAGGGTCTGGACGTCGACGAAGAACAGCCCGTCGAATTTTCCGGCCTCCAGGATACGGGCGATGTTCTCGTAGCGTCCGGGGTCCAGGAAATCGGTCCCGTCGCTTTCGTCATGGCGCCAGCTGCCGTTGTTGTGCCACGAAGGGCCGATCGTGCAGTAGCCGACGAAATGTAGCTGGCGCCCCATTGAAACCACCCAGGATTGGCCCGTATCGGGCCTTCAAGACATTGCCCCGGCAACCGTTACGCAGCGAAGATTTCAGGCATGACGGCGCCGATCGACCTCTGCTTTAGGCACTCGAAGCCGCGCCGTGCACTGGCAAAAACCTTTGGCTTGAATAACCTTTCGTTATGCGACACGGCGCGCGCCCCTATCCCCAAATCACGCCTCGAGCGACGGGCCCGTATACTGGCGGACGACGCCTTGGCCGATCAGCGCCTCGACTTCCTCCGGCGTGTAGCCCAGCGTTTGCGACAGCACGGCGGCGGTGTCCTCGCCAAGCATCGGCGGCGCCTTGTACTTCGCCCCGCGCTGGGCGCTCAGGCCCTGCGCCGGCCTCACAAGGGAGATCGGGCCGATGTGCTGGCTGTGCAGTGTCTGGACGACTTCCCTGGCCTTCACGGTCGGGCTCTCGAAGGCTTCCGGAACGGATTTGACCTCTCCGGCCGGCACGCCATGGCGCAGGCAGGCCTCCATCCAATAATGGCGCGGCCGGGTCCGAAATGCCGGGCCCAGCGTTGCGAGCAGGCTTTCCCGATTGAGGGCCCTTGCCGCCGCGGTCTTGTAAAGCGGGTCGCCGGCGAGGTGCGGCACGCCGACGACCTTTTCGCACAGCGCGGTAAACTGCTTGTCGTTGCCGACGGCAAGCGCGAAGCTGCCGTCGGAGCACTCGCAGATCTGATACGGAACCACCGTGGGGTGCGCGTTGCCATAGCGCCGTGGAATGACGCCGGCATTGAGGTACCCGCTGCCGACATTGATCAGCGTGTTCAACGCGCATTCCAGCAGCGAGATGTCGATATATTGCCCCTGCCCGTTCTGCCGGCGCTGATACAACGCCGCCAGTATGGATTGGGCCGACACCATGCCGGCAATGATATCGGTCATCGCCACCCCGATGCGCTGCGGCTCGCCGTCAACAGGCCCGGTGATGGACATCAGGCCGCTTTCCGCCTGCACGACGAAATCATATCCCGGGCGGTCCCATTCCGGACCGGTCTGCCCATAACCCGATATCGAGCAGTAGATGATGGCCGGATTGACGGCTTTCAGGGTTTCATAATCGATCTTGAGCCGCTGGACCGTGCCGGCTCGAAAGTTCTCGATCACGACATCGGCCTCGGCGGCCATGCGATGAATGATTTCACGGCCCTTCGGATGCTTCAGGTCCACCGCTATGCTGGATTTGCCGCGGTTGGCGCAGAGATAATACGTGCTGATCCCGTTGTAGTTCGGCACGGACCATGCCCGGGTGTCGTCGCCGCCGTCGATATTCTCAATCTTCCAGACTTCCGCGCCGAGATCGGCCAGGCTCATCGTCGCCCAAGGACCAGCCAGCACACGCGAAAGATCCAGCACCTTGATGCCTGCCAAGGGCAAAGCGGGTGCGCTTTCGCCGGTGGGCGTCTCGCCGATGGTTTCCGACATACGTCCTCGCTTCCTTGCTTGAAATCGCCGGCTACCGGGCGCTCAGGCCGACGGCCCGATATCCACGGGACCCGGAAAATGACACGCCGCCAGATGCCCCGGCTCGACCTCGATGAGAGGCGGCACGATCTCGGCGCACCTGTCTTGCGCCTTGAAGCAGCGGGTCCTGAATGGACAGCCCGACGGCGGATTGATCGGGCTCGGCACGTCGCCCTTGAGCAGGATCTGCTTGCGGCCTCGCTCCAGGTCCGGGTCGGCGACCGGCACGGCCGACATCAGGGCTTGCGAATAAGGGTGGAGCGGCCTTGCATACAGTTGCTCGGCCGGCGCGACTTCGACGAAGCGGCCGAGATACATCACCGCGACCTTGTGCGAGATGTGACGCACGACCGAAAGATCGTGCGCGATGAACACATAGGCCGTCCGCATCTTCTCCTGGATTTCCTGGAGAAGATTGAGCACGCCTGCCTGGACCGACACGTCGAGCGCCGACACCGGCTCGTCGAGGACGAGGACTTCAGGCCTCAGTGCGAGGGCGCGGGCAATCACGACACGTTGGCGCTGGCCACCTGACAATTGGTGTGGGTAGCGCCTGCCGTGCGCGGCGCTGAGACTGACGAGATCCAGCATCTCCAGCACCCGCTCACGCCTTTGCGAGCGGCTCATCGTCGTAATCCGCAGCGGCTCCGCGACGCTGTCTTCGACGCGCATGCGCGGATGCAGCGATCCATAGGGATCCTGGAACACGAGTTGCAGATGTCTGCGCATCCGCCGCATCTGCTCCGCACCGAGCGAGACGATGTCCGTGCCGTTCAGCGTCACGCTGCCGGACGTCGGCTCGATCAGCCTGAGCAGGCATCGCCCGAGCGTCGACTTGCCACAGCCGGACTCTCCGACCAGCCCCAGCGTTTCGCCGGGATCGAGATCGAACGAGATGTCCGTGACGGCCTTCAGCTGCGCGACCTCGCGGCGCACCAGGCTGCCGCCCATGATCGGGAAGACCTTGGAAAGATTGCGCACGGACAAGGCGCCGCCCGCCGTCACGCCGTCCGCAGCTGGATTTGGGGCTTCAGCCATGTGCGGGCTCTTCGGATTGCGCCGCCCGGGCCGGCTCGCCCCAGGGCGGCAGCGTCTCGGCGAAATGACAGGACGCGCGGTGGCGCCCAAGCTCGACGGTCGGAGGCGCAACTTTCCGGCACACGTCCTGGGCAAAGCTGCAGCGCGGGTGAAAGGCGCATCCCTCGGGCAGCGCGCCAAGCATCGGCGGTGCGCCGGGGATCGAATAGAGCTTGTCCTTTGAAGCCGTCAGCTTCGGAATGGAGGCGATCAGCCCCCGTGTGTAGGGGTGACGCGGATTAGCGAAGAGCTCCCGCACTTCGGCCTCCTCAACCACCAGTCCGGCATAGATGACAGCGACCCGATCGGCATGCCCGGCGACGACGCCGAGGTCGTGGGTGATCAGGATGAGGGCCAGTCCGAGTTTCTCCTTGAGATCGCGCAACATGCGCATGATCTGGGCCTGGACCGTGACATCCAGGGCCGTCGTCGGCTCATCGGCGACAAGCAGTTCGGGATTGTTGGCGATCGCCATGGCGATCATCACGCGCTGGCGCATGCCGCCCGAGAATTCATGCGGATATTGATTGATCCGCCGGTCCGGCTGCGGGATTGCCACCAGTTGCAAGAGCTCGAGCACCCTCGCGGTCGCTTGCGCCTTCGTCATGCTTCTGTTGTGGAGAACAAGCGCTTCGCGGATCTGATCGCCGACAGTCATCACCGGATTGAGCGACGACAGCGGATCCTGGAAGATCATGCTGATCTCCGAGCCGCGAAGCGCGCGCATCTCGCGGCGCGGACGGCCGATCAGTTCCCTGCCCTTGAAGACGACTGAGCCGGTCACCACGGCATTGCGCGCCTGCAGCCCGAGCGATGCCAGCATGCCGAGCGATTTGCCCGAGCCGGATTCTCCGACGATGCCGAGAACCTCACCCTTGGACAGTTCGACGTCGAGGCCGCGCACCGCCGGCAGCATTTTGCCGTGCGAGGAAAAGCCTACCTTCAGATCGCGTATGCGCAGCAGCGGCGCCGTGGAAGCAGGACCGGTCGTCTCGGCGACACTCATTTGGACGACCTCGGATCGAAATAGTCGCGCAGGCCGTCGCCGATGAAATTGAAGCCCAGCACCGCCGTCAGGATGGCCATGCCCGGCCCGAATGCGATCCACCAGCTGTAGAAGTATGTGGCGCCGTCCGAAATCATGGCGCCCCATTCCGGGGTGGGCGGGGTTGCGCCAAGCCCGATGAAGCTGAGCGACGCGGCAAGCAGGATGACCTGGCCGAGATCCATCGTGGCGCTGACCAGGATCGGCGTCCAGCAGAGCGGCAGGATGTGCTTGGTGAGGATACGGAAATGACCGGCGCCGGCGGCGACCGCGGCTTCGACATGCTCGCGCTCGCGCACCTCGAGCACCTGGGCGCGCATCAGCCGTGCATAGACAGGCCACCAGACCACGACCATCGCGATCGCCGCATTGCCAAGTCCCGGACCGAGCGAAGCCGCGACAGCCATCGCCAGCAGGATCGGCGGGAAGGAAAGCGTGATGTCGACCAGGCGCATGATCGCGGCGCCGATGATGCCTCCCTTGTAGCCCGAAATGGCGCCGGCGGCCGAGCCGATAAGGACAGCGCTGGCAACGACGAGGAGCGCGATCGGCAGCGAATGCTGCGCGCCATGGATGGTGCGCGAGAACACGTCGCGCCCCAAGGCGTCGGTTCCAAGAAGATAGGTGGCATTGGGCGGCTGAAGCCTGCGGCCGGCCAGCGACAGCGGATCATAAGGGGCGATCCAGCTCGGCACCAGCGTGGCGGCAAGCCAGAAAAGGACGACAAGGCCGCCGACCACAAAGGCCGGGGAAGCCCATTGGGGAAGACGGATGCGGGTGGGCGATGCTTGAACCGAAGACAATGGCATCTCTCTCAGTTCAGGCGCACGCGCGGATTGGCGAGCACGTAGGCGATATCCGTGAGAAGGTTTGTGATCAGGAACATCACGCCGCCGACGATGGTCACGCCGATGATCGCCGGGAAATCAAGCGACCGGGCTGCCGTCACGGCGTAGCTTCCCATGCCGGGCCACGCGAACACGGCTTCGGTCAGCACGGCGCCGGTGATGAGATAGGCAAAGGAATAGCTGATCACCGTCAGCACCGGCACCAGGATGTTGCGAAACGCATGGCGAAGCACCACCCGCAATTCTCCCGCGCCCTTGGCGCGCGCGGTGAGGATGAATTCGCGCTCCATCACTTCGAGCATATTGGCGCGGACCAGGCGCGAGATCGTTCCCGCCACGGTCCAGCCAAGCACGATCGAGGGCAAGATGAGGTGACTGAGCGCGTCCTTGAAGGCGGTGAAGTTTCCGGCCAGCAAGGTATCGATGGTCATGAAGCCGGTCACCACGGGCGGCGGCGACATTCTGGGGTCGATGCGGCCCGGCCCCGGCAGGATCTGGTATTTGACCGAGAACAGGAAAAGCAGCGCGAGGCCCAGCCAGAAGATCGGGACGGACGATCCGAAAAGCGAAAATATGCGTGCGCCCTGATCGATCGCGGTGTCGCGGTAGTATGCCGCCAGAAGCCCGAACACGATGCCGATGACGCTGCCGATGATCATCGCCGAGATGACCAGTTCGAAGGTGGCCGGCAGCCGGGCCATCAGATCGGTCGTGACCGGGCGACGGGTGACGAACGACGTTCCCATGTCCCCTTTCAGCAGGTTGCCGACATAGATGAGATAGCGTTCCGGCAAGGGACGATCGAGACCCCATCTTTGCCGCGCGGCCGCGACGATCTCGGGGTTGTTGAGCTGCTGCTCGCTGACCACGGCCGTGAGCGGGTCACCCTTGGTGATGGCCGTCAGCAGGAATGCCATCGTAACGATCCCCAGCAAAATGAAGGGCATCGCGATGCTGCGTCTGACGATGTAGTTGAGCATCCGTCGTCTCGTGGCGTACCGTTTCGCTCCACGCTTTGAGCGAGAGTCCGGCGATATTGACAAGGTGGCCAACACCAGTCAATAGAAATGAAATTAAGTTCCAAATTTCGTTGCGAGGCCTGTCGGCCGCCCGTTGCGACTGATAGGGTGGGCTCCCGACCAAGAGCCTAGGGCCATATTCGCTGTTGGGAGGCAGCATGCGAAAACGCAACAAACCCATACCGGCGCCATCGAATGAAGATCAGGGACAGCATTCGTCCGCCCTGGTGCGCGGGCTGCAAATCCTGCGCGCGTTCACGCCGGCCGACATATCGCTCGGCAACCAGGAACTGATCGAACGAACCGGCTTGCCCAAGGCCACGATCTCGCGCCTCACCTACACCTTGGTCGGCCTCGGCTATCTGCTTTACGATCCGGTTCTGGGCCGATACTCCATCGGGCCGGCGACCGTATCGCTCGGCTACTCAGGCCTTAGCAGCAGCGCCGTGGTGTACATGGCCAAGCCGCTGATGCAGACCCTGGCCTTCGAAACCGGCGTCGCCGTCGCCATGGGCATGCGCGACGGGCTCGAGATGGTCTACGTCTCGAATTGTCGGCCCGAGACGCCGGTCACGCTGCGGCTCAATGTCGGTTCGCGCCTGCCAATCTGGCAGACATCGATGGGGCTGGCCTATCTGGCCGCCATGGAGGAGGGCCTGCAGGGCCGCGTCATCGGCCAGTTGATCGAGAACAGCCCGGACAACAGGGAAAAGATACGCCGCGCCATCGACGGCGGGCTCGAAAGCTACGCCAAGCATGGCTACGTGGCTTCGTTCGGGGACTGGTACAGCTACATCAACGCCGTCGGCGTGCCTTTCAGGCCGAGCGATGGGTCCCAGCTCGTGGCCATCACATGCGGCGGCATCAAGGACCTTGCTCCCGTCGAGGCATGCGTCTCGATTTTCGTTCCCAAGCTGAAGTCGTTGCTCGCCGAACTGCAGAACCGGCTGACCGGCGCAACGTTGCCACCGACGGGCGAGTATATGGCGGCGATGGTCCAAAGGGACTAGCCAACTCAAGGATAATTCCATGGCCATTGCCGTCATTTTTCCAAAGGTCAGCCTGGAGACCGACACCGGCACCATCGGCCGCTGGCTGAAGGACGACGGCGCGGAAGTCGCGCAGGGCGACGCGCTGTTCGAGATCGACAACGACAAGGCCGCGGTCGAGGTCGAGGCTCCGGTGTCCGGCTTCGTCGCGCACGCTCGCGCCGCCGGCGAGGAAGTGCAGGTCGGCGAAATCGTCGGCCATATCCTTGAAAGCGGCGAGCAGATCGAAGTCGCGAGCAAACCCGCCTCGGCGCCGTCGGCCGGTCCCGACCGCAATGGAACGCCGGTGCCGCCGCAGGCGCCCTCCTCGACGCGTATCGTGGCAACACCCCTGGCAAGGCGGATCGCCGCCCAGCATCGGATTGACCTCCACGGCATCCGCGGCTCCGGCCCGAAAGGGCGCATCCAGAAACGTGACGTGCTCGGCGAGCGACCGGTCGTCGATGCGCCGGCTGTCGTCTCAAGCTTCCGTTCCGCCCAAGACGTCGATGGGCGCGAAAGCAGCCTGCAGGGCGGCGGATTGCACGCCGCATGGCTGCAGCGCGAGGGCGCCGAAACGCTCGTCGCCCTGCACGGCTTTGCTTCCGACCATAATGCATGGCGCGGCCTTCTGGCCGCCGGCCGGCCTAAGGCACGAATGCTGGCCCTCGACCTGCCTGGACATGGACGGTCGCCGAGGACAATCCCAGAGGATCTCGACGCAATCTGCGTGATGGTCGAGCAGCGTCTGGCTGCCGAAGGCATCGAGCACGCCACGATCGTCGGCCATTCCTTCGGCGCCGCCGTCGCGGCCAGGCTGGCCACTCGCGGACTGATAAGAGCCAACTCGCTTTTATTGATTTCGCCCGCCGGCCTTGGCCCTGAGATCCGCCACCAGTTCATCCATGGCTTCGTCGCGGCCAGGCAGCCGTCCAGCCTTCTGCCCTGGCTCCAGGAACTTGTCTTCGACCCCGGACAGATTTCGGAGGCCTTCATTCGCAGCGTCGTCGACCAGCGCCACGACGACAGCCTGTCCAGCGCCCTGGCCAATCTTGCCGAGCGGTATTTCTGCGACGGCACGCAGACCTTCTCGATCCGCCGCGACCTGGAACGGCTCCGCATCCCCACGCGCATCGTGTTCGGCATCCAGGACAGGATCATCCCGTTCGCCCATTGTCATTCGTTGCCGGAGCGCGTCGGCCTCCACGCTTTTCGGCAATGCGGCCACCTGCCGTATTTCGAACAGCCCGAGCTCACCCTGTCGATCGTCGACGAGATGCTGGCGCTCGGCCGCAACGATCGCTGACGCCGTCACGGCGGCAATAGAGGCAAATGTCGCGGCTGGGCCGCGCCTATGCGAACACCGAATGCGCGAACATCCGAGACAGCAACTCCATGGCCCTTGAAGCAGACCTCTTCGAGCAACTCCGGCAGACGGTGCGGCGCTTCGTTCGCGAGCGCCTGGTTCCGATGGAAGCCGAGATCGCACGGGCCGACAATATCTCCCCGGAGATCAGGCAAGAGATGCGCGACCTTGGCCTGTTCGGCCTCTCCATCCCCCAGGATTATGGCGGGCTTGGCCTGACCATGGAGGAAGAAGCCCGCATCGCCTTCGAGCTTGGCCACACGTCGCCTGCATTCCGCTCCGTCATCGGCACCAACAACGGCATCGGCTCGCAGGGCCTGATCATGGACGGAACGGAAGAGCAGAAATCCACATATCTTCCGAAGCTGGCGACAGGCGAGATCATCAGTTCGTTCGCGCTGACGGAGCCGGAGGCCGGATCGGATGCGGCGTCGTTGCGGACGACCGCGCGCCGCGACGGCGAGGAATACATCCTCAACGGCACCAAGCGCTTCATCACCAACGCGCCCTATGCCGATCTGTTCACGGTCTTCGCGAGAACCGGCACAGGCGACAAGCCGGGACGGGACGTAACCGCGTTCCTGGTTGAACGGACGGCGCCCGGCCTGTCCTTCGGCAAGATCGACAAGAAGATGGGCCAGGCCGGCTCGCACACCTGCGACGTGGTTTTCGAGGATTGCCGGGTGCCGGCTTCCGGAGTCCTGGGCGGCAAGGAAGGCCAGGGGTTCAAGACGGCAATGAAGGTCCTGGACCGAGGCCGCCTGCACATTTCCGCCTTCTGTGTCGGCATGGCCGAACGGCTTATCGCCGACAGCCTCGCCTATGCCTTGCAGCGAAAGCAGTTCGGGCAGCCGATCGCGGAGTTCCAGTTGATCCAGGCCATGCTCGCCGACAGCCGGGCGGAAAGCTACGCCGCCAGATGCATGGTGCTGGAGACGGCGCGCGCAAAGGACCGCGGCGAAAATGTTTCCACCGAGGCTGCGTGCTGCAAGATGTTTACCAGCGAGATGGTCGGTCGCGTCGCCGACCGCGCCGTCCAGATCCATGGCGGCGCGGGGTACATGGAAGAGTACGGCATCGAGCGGGCGTACCGCGACGTCCGGCTGTTTCGCATCTACGAGGGGACGACGCAGATCCAGCAGATCCTGATCGCCAGGAACATGATCAAGGAAGCGGCGGCCGCGGCTTGAAAACGGCCGCCTGCGCATCGTCCAGGCATCTCAATTCACTGCCCTCGCGGAGTCTTGCGTGGATCAAGCATTTGCCGTGGCGTGATGATTGATAATGGATTTTTTTTGATTAATCTGCCGAAAGCTTCCACACCAACAGTCGAGCTGCCCCGTGCTTTCCAACACGCAATCCGAGACCAACGCCACCGATCTCGCCTATCATCTGCATTCGCAGACCAATCCTCAGGCCTTGACTCGCGAGGGCGCCTATATCGTCGTCAAGGGCGACGGAACCCACGTCATCGACGAGAACGGCAAGCGCTATATCGACGCCATGGCCGGGCTTTGGTGCGCGTCGCTGGGTTTCAACAACCAGCGCCTCGGCCGCACCGCGGCGACACAGTACGAGGAGCTCGGCTACTACCACAGCTTCTATGGCCGGACGAATCCGAAGGCGGCAAACCTCAGCAAGAAGCTTGTCGAATTGACAGGCATGGCGGGCGGCAAGACGTTCTTCGTGACCTCTGGCTCCGAAGCCAATGAGACCATGGTCAAGCTGGCCTGGCTTTACCATGCGTCGCGCGGCAAGCCGACGAAGCGAAAGATCATCGCCCGCGACAAGGCGTTCCACGGGTCGACAATCGTGGCCGGATCGATGTGCGGGCTTGAAATGATGCACCGCGAGTTCGGCTTACCGCTGCCCGGCTTCATCCACACGCTTTGCCCGAACAATTATCGTGTACGCCTGCCCGGTGAAAGCGAGACGGAGTTCGTGAGCCGCCTGGCCGGTGAGCTGGAGCGCATGATCCTGCGCGAAGGTCCCGACACCATCGCGGCCTTCATCGCCGAACCGGTGATAGCCGGCGGCGGCATCATCCCGCCTCCGGACGACTATTTCGAAGCCGTTCAGAAAGTACTGGCAAAATATGACATCCTCTGTCTCGACGACGAGGTCGTCTGCGGCTTCGGCCGCACCGGCAACTGGTTCGGGCGCGAGACGGTCGGCATGACGCCCGACATGATGTCGCTCGCCAAGGGCATCACTTCGTCCTACTTTCCCCTCGCCGCGGTGGTGGTATCGCCGAAGATCCTCGAGGCCGTCGAACGCTACAATGAGAGCGGCACCTCCTTCGGCCATGGCTTCACCAACGCGGCACATCCGGTGGGTGCCGCCGTCGCGGCGGAAACCATCGCGATCTACGAGGAACTCGATATCGTCCCGCATGTCCGCAGGATCGGCGCGCGCCTGCACCAGAGGCTCGCCGAGGTGACGAAGGACTCGCCGATCGTCGGAAACCTGCGCGGCGTCGGCCTGATGTACGGCATGGAACTGGTCGAGGATCCTTCGACCGGCACGCCTTTCGCGCCCGCGCGCCAGATCGGCGCGCGCCTGGCCGCCATCGCTTATGAAAACGGCCTCGTCGTGCGCGCGATGCGCGACACTGTCGGTTTCTGTCCGCCATTGATCATCGATGACAATGACGTCGAGGAGATCGGCGCCAAGTTGCAGAAGGCCCTGCGTGAAACCGAGAAGGCGGTTCAGGCGAAGTCGATCTGAGACCGGCAGGCATACCGCCATCCGGCCGGCAGGTCCGATGGCGGCCGGCCGGCGACCCCCGGCATCCAATCGACACGCAGGCGCATTCGATGCCGGTTCGGCAATCCGTTTTCACCAATGTCTATATTTGCGCCTTCGCGGCCTATGCCTGCTTTTCGACCTCCGACGCATTCACAAAGGCTCTGCACGGACCGCTGAGCGTCTTCGAGATCGGGTTTTTCGAAAACCTCTCGGCATCGATGGTTCTTCTGGCCACTCGCCACGAGAACGAGCGCTGGCTGGAGTTCTGGAAGATGAGCCGGCCCTGGCCGATTCATTTTCGCGCTCTATGCGGCGTCCTGTCGAGTTTGTGCGCGATCTACGCCTTCACGACCATCCCCCTGGTCGATGCCTATTCACTGATCTTCCTGGCGCCGTTTTTCGTTACGGTGATGTCCGTCCTGGTCCTGAAGGAGCATGTCGGGCTCTGGCGGTGGTTCGCCGTCATGCTCGGATTTGCCGGCGTCCTGCTCGCGGTCAAGCCGGGCTTTCAGGCGTTTCATCTCGGACATCTGAGCGCCGCGGTCGCCGGCCTTTCAACCGGCACGTCGATCATCATAATGCGCAGCCTGGGCTCGTCCGCGAAGAAGACGAGCATTCTGGGGATGCTGTTCCTCTACCTGGTTTCGATCAACGGCCTGGGGATGCTGCTCAGGGGTTTCAGCACACCCTCCCTGCATGACCTGCTTCTGATGGCGCTTTCAGGTCTTTGCGTCGGCCTCGGCCAATGGGCCTTCGTCAGCGCCGCGCGATACGGCAGCGCCACACAGATCGCGCCCGTCGCCTATTCACAGCTTGGCTGGGCGATGCTCTTCGGCATCATCGTCTTTCATGAGTATCCCGACTTGCTGGCTATCGTCGGGGTTGGCGTGATCGCGAGCGCCGGCCTGCTGACCGTGCTGCGGGAACGCGTCCGCCGGATCAGGCCGGCCAACCCGCCAGGAATCCGTTGACGCGAACGCTACGGCGGTGGCTTCCTGGGCCGTTCAGGGCGTGCGCATCTTTTCCAGGGCCGCCGAGAAGACGTCCTCGGCCCCGATCTTCCCTGGCTTCAGGAACAACGAAATGCGCCGCGCATCGCGAGAGACGCAGGAACCGGCGCCAAGCTCGTCGAATGGAAGAACCTGCATGCTCTGAATGCCGAGGGCTTCGACGATCGCGCCCGATGTTTCGCCGCCTGAAACGACGAACTTGCGGACACCTCTTTCGCCCAAGCCCTTGGCTATGCCGGCCAGGATGGCTTCGGCCTTGCGCGCCGCGCCCATTATGCCGAACTTGGCCTGGGCATCGGCAACCGACACAACATCCCCGGCGACCGAAAAGCCTATCGGTTGGCCGGCGCCGAGCTTTTCGTCCGCCCAGGCAAGCGCCCGCGCCGTCAGGACATCTTCATCCGCCTCGCGAATATCGATGTTCAGCATCGGATTGCGCTCCGCGAAATGATCGCGCTGTCGCAACGTGACGCCGCTGCAGCTTCCCACCAGCACGACTTCACCGCCCTGCGCACGAGCCACCGGCGACGCGATCCGACGGCCGGTCCCGGCATCCTCGGACGTCCATTGCGAAATCAGTTCGATCGCCAGCGCGTCCGCCCCCGTGGTGATACGGTCGTGCCGGAAAATCGTCGCGCCGACGGTGACATCGTCATTATCGACGCAGTCCATGAGGAAGTAGCGCACCCCCTTCTGCTGCTGACCGTCCACATAGTCGCGCGCGAATTCCACACCGCGATGCAGGACGCGATGCGGTAAAAGCCCGACGGTCTCGGCGGTCTGGCGCTGCAGCACCCTGGCCATGTCGGGGTCGCTCATGGGCGTGATCGGATCGAAGCGCTTGATCGATTCCGAAATCAGCCGATCCTTGTAGAACATGTACCCTTCGTGCACGTAGGTACGAAGATCAGGATAGCCCGGTCCAAACACCAGGCGCTGCTGCCCGTACTTCCTTGCGAGCAGATCGCCGCAAGGGCCGATATTGCCTTCGGCGGTCGAATCGAAAGTCGAGCAGTATTTGTAGAAGATACGCTCGACGCCGATCCGGTCGAGCATGCTCGTCAAGCTGTCGAGCGTCGCGACCGCCTGCGCCGGCGGCATAAATCGCAGCCGGGTCGCGATGACGAGAACCTCGCCATCGGCCGCCTCATTCAGAACGGCCGTGTCGCACACATAGAAAACCGGAATGCCGAGCTTTTCCAGATTGCTGGCGACAAAAAGCCCGCCGGTGAAGTCATCGGCGATTACCGCGATCCTGACGCTCATCGAGCACCCTGTTGTTCATGGCTGCCGCCAGCACTTCCTGCAGTTCCACCACGGCGTCGTTTGCGGTACGGCCGGAACCATAGTCGCAATCTGCCCCTGTCGCCGCGCCCCCGGCGGCCGGATCATCCCACCTGCAGGTGGCTGACGAACTTGGTGTTGAAGTAGGGCTCGAGCGCATCCGCACCGCCTTCCGTGCCGTAGCCGGAATCATTGATTCCCCCAAAGGGAACTTCCGGAAGCGCCAGACCGAGATGGTTGATCGAGACCATGCCCGACCGGACACCGCCGCTGATGCGCGCGGCATTGTCGGCGGACCGGGTGAAGGCGTAGGCGGCGAGGCCGTAGTTGAGCCGGTTGGCTTCCGCGATCGCTTCGTCGAGGCCGTCGACGGGAACCATGAGCGCCACCGGGCCGAAGGGCTCCTCGTTCATGATGCGGGCCGTCTTCGGCACGCGCGAGAGCACCGTGGGCTCAAAGAAGTAACCGGCATTGCCGATCCGTTTGCCGCCGGTGACCAGTTCGGCGCCGGCCTGAACTGCATCCTGCACCAAGGCGCTGACCGCTTCCACGCGCCGCTCGCTGATGAGAGGCCCCATCGTCGTGCCCTCTTCGAGACCGCTGCCGACCTTGATCGCCTTGGCCGCGGTCGTGAAGACGTCGACGAACCGATCGTAGACGCCGTTGTCGACGAGGAAGCGGGTCGGCGAAACGCAGACCTGGCCGGCATTGCGGAATTTCGACCCGGCCATGACCTTCGCGGCCCGCTCGACATCGGCATCCCGCAGGACGATCACCGGCGAATGGCCGCCGAGCTCCATGGTGGAACGCTTCATATGCTGCCCGGCGAGCGCCGCCAGTTGCTTGCCGACCGCGGTCGATCCGGTGAACGAAATCTTTTTGATGACCGGGTGCGGGATCAGATAGGACGAAATTTCCGCCGGCACGCCATAGACGAGGTTGACCACGCCTGCCGGCAAACCGGCATCGACGAACGCCCTGACCAGTTCCGCCGGTGAGGCCGGCGTATCCTCCGGCCCCTTGATGATGATCGAGCATCCCGTCGCCAGGGCCGCCGACAATTTCCTGACCACCTGGTTGAGGGGAAAATTCCATGGCGTGAAAGCCGCAACAGGGCCGACCGGCTCCTTGACCTCGATCTGGCTAATGCCTCCGGCCCTGGCCGGGATGACCCGGCCGTAGGCGCGGCGGCCTTCCTCGGCGAACCAGTCGATCAGGTCGGCGGCCGACAGCGTTTCGCCTTTCGCTTCGGCCAGCGGCTTGCCCTGCTCCGTCGTCATGATGCGCGCGATCGCGTCGGCGCGCTCGCGCACCAGCGCTGCCGCCGCCCGCATCAGCTTGTAACGTTCAAACGCTGGCGTCCTGCTCCAGATCTTGAAGCCGCTGTCAGCGGCGGCCAGCGCTTCGTCCAGATCGGCGGTCTCGGCATGCGCCAACCTGCCCAGCACCGTCTCGCTGGCCGGGTTCACGATCGGCAGCGTCTTGCCCGAAGCGGCGGATTTCCATTCGCCATCGATGTGCAGCAGCACCTGCTCGGGGTAGGACATTTTCAGCCAGTCTCCTGTTTGATGCTTGGGTCGGCAGAGCGCCGATTTGGCTTCAAGGTCGAGACGACCTCATGACGCGCGAGGCCGGTTCTCAAGGCACGCTTGATACGGCACGGCGGAGGGATTGACTACGGCGCTAGTCGATTTTCTTTTCACTTTCGGATAGGCCAGCGCCTTCAGCGCCGGGGGTGGAAGCAGGATCTCTCAAAGCGAATGGTGAAGCTTCAAGCCCGCTTCGTGCCAGTCCAGCGCGACGAGCCTTGCATGATGCGAAAGCGTTGCGAAGCAGGTCCGCCGATCGACCCCGCCGAAACACAGATTGGTGACGAGGAGGTCGGGCACGGGATGCACTATAGGCTGACTGCCAAGCCCTCTGAACTCCAGTATGGCGCATAGATCGAGCGCCGCCGCGCAGACCGCGCCGGACTCGGTGACGGCGAGCCCATCGAAGCGGGCGAGCCCTCCGGGACTGGCGAAGAGCGTTCCTCCCGCCGGCGAGGGCCATGAACGTTTGCCTACCCGACCCGGGCCTTCGATCGCCCATGACCAGATGCGTCCCGTATAGGTCTCAGCCACGTAGAGCGTCCTGCCGTCGGGCGACAAGGCGATACCGTTGGGCGAGATGAGACCGGCGATGACTTCCCTGATCTCGGAACCGTCGCCGGCGGCCCAGTAGACCGCGCCGAGATCCATGTCCCGCTGCCGGCGCTTGCCCATATCGGTGAACCAGAAACCACCCGTGCCGTCGAACACCAGATCGTTCGGCCCGCGCAGCGGATATCCGCCGCATCGGTCATAGAGGCGCTGCAGTCGCCCGCTGGCCAGGTCGACGACGTCGATGCTCCCGGTCTCATAGTTTGCGCGCTGCGGGCCACTGCGCAGCCGGCCGGGCTCAACCTCGATCCAATCGACGCCACCATGGTTGCAGATGTAAATCCTGCCGTCGGGGCCGAGCGCGGCGCCGTTTGGCCCTCCGGGCACTTTGGCGATCACCGACACCTCGCCGCTGGCGGACACCCGCTTCAAGCTTTCGTCGGCGATATCGACCACAATGACGGAGCCGTCGGGCATGGCCACTGGGCCTTCCGGGTATACCAGCCTGTCAGTAACGACGCGCATTGGACCTCGACAACCTGCAAATGGGACAGCGCCACGCCGATGTCGGCCGGGGCGCCTGGATCGAGCGCCGGGCGATGGCCCAGCACGGCTTCATATTGTCCGCGCGGCTTCCGTCAATTGGCGCGCGAAAAGGTCTTCATCAACATTGCGGCCGCTGAGGACGACGACGAAGGTGCGTCCTTCGGTCCTGTCGCGTGCGGCCAGCAAGGCGCCCAGGGCAACCGCGCCGCTCGGCTCCGTCACCAATCCGAACTCCTTGAACGCGGCGCGCATGCCTTGCCTTGCATCATCATCCGTCGCGGTGATGATCCCCGACAGCCGCCTTCTGTTGATCTCGAACGTGAACTCTCCAGGGGTAAGCGACAGCAGCGCGTCGCAGATTGTTTCCCCGGATGCGGACACGCTGACGCGTTCGCCACGAACCAGACTCTGCGATGTGTCGTCATAACCCGCCGGTTCGACGCCCCAGATTTCAGTCGCCGGTGACAGGACACCCAGCGCAAGCGCGCTTCCGGCGATCAGCCCGCCCCCGGAACATGCGGCGGCGAAGCCGTCGATCCGAACGCCCGATGCCGCAGCCTCCTTGGCAGCCTCGTAGGCGACCGTCGCGGCGCCGGCGACTATATGCGTGTCGTCGAACGCCGGAACATAGACGAGCCCCTCGCTTTCGCGCCAATGCCTGACAAGGTCGGCCCTGTCGGCCGAGCGACGATCATAGGCGACGATCTTGGCGCCCAGCGCGCGCGTCTGCTCGATCTTGTTGAGCGGCGCGTCCGCGGGCATCAGGATGACGGCCCGCGCGCCGACAGCCCGTGCGGCCCAGGCAACCGCGCGCCCGTGATTGCCTGACGACAACGCCAGCACACCGCGCGCGATCTTATCGGAAGACAATCGGGATATGCGGTTCCAGGCGCCGCGCACCTTGAAGCTTCCGGTCGGCTGCAAAGTCTCGGCCTTGACCAGAAGCCGACCGCCGACGCGATCATTCAGCCCCCCGCTCTCCATGAGCGGGACCTTGAGCAGGATCGGAGCCAGCCGGCGGGCGGCGTCCTCGATCGCGGCGATGCCGGGGATCTGTCCTTCGGCAATCACAACGGGACTTCTTTCGGCGGATATGTCGGCAGCATCAGCGATCACGATTTTGATCCATCATAAGCGGGTTTCCGGGATTCCGGAGATTGACGGCGGGCGCGGCTGCGGCGGCCGAGATCCCGATCGATCACTTCGGCCTGGCTCGCCGCGACGCAAGCATCGTCGCGCCGATCCGCTCGTTCTTCTCGACCAGCTCGAAAAGCCGGCGCGGATTGGCGCCGATCGCTTTCACGACGCGGCCCCGGGCGGCCGGTATGCAGACTTCCGTCTTCTTGTCGCGTATCGCCTTCAAGACGATTGCGGCGATCTCTTCGGGGGCCGCGGGCTCGCGGGAAAAGGCCGCCGCCACCCCTTTCTCGGCTTCCAGCTCGAGCATCGCCGTTTCGGTGGCGCCGGGGTGGATGATCGTGAAATCGACGGGCGAGCCGCGCTCTTCCAACGCCAGGCCGAGATGCATCGCGCGCAGCGCATGCTTCGAGGCCGCATAGCTGACGAGCCCCGGAAGGGTCAGAAACGCCGTCATCGAGCAGACCGTGGCGATGTGCCCCGATCCCTGTGCCCGGAAATACGGCAGGACGGCAAGGCTTCCGAGCATCGGTCCAAGCGCATTGACCTTCATTGTGTGCTCATGCGCTTCGAGCGGCACGTCCTTGGTCGGACCGGGGTGAGCCACGCCGGCATTGTTCACCAGAACATCAAGCCGGCCGAAATGACCGCATGTTGCCTCCACCGCCGCCTTCCAGCGCGCTTCGGAGCATATGTCGAGATCAAGGGGCAGCGCGTTGTCGCCGAGCGACGCCGCCAGCTGCCTTGCGGCGGCGATATCGACGTCCGCGATCGCAACCCTGTGGCCATGCTTTATTGCGAGCCTGACGATCGCAGCCCCGATACCACCAGCGCCACCGGTCACGATCATGACCTTCGGCAAATTTCCCTTCGTCACGCCCGTTCCTCGATTTAATTTTGCCAATAATGGAAATCGTGTTGGTTGGACCTTGTCATACGAACGTGCGTCCCTTCAAGTGGCGTTCGTGCGAAGCAGCCCGTTCCATGCACATCGATCGAGCTAACTGGCGGACCGAACCATGAATGACCATTTGGACATTGCGAACCTACCTTCCTTGGCCGAGGTGGGGTTTTTGGGCGGCCGCGATAACTTCCGGGAGTTCTGCAGGACCATTTTCAGACTGCCCGACCCACGGTTCCTGCGTAACGACCAGAACCAGCTCGTGGTCTTTCGACATGAAGACCTGCAGGCGTTTGGAACCGCGCCGGAAATCGGCAACCTGCCGATCGGCAAGCTCTACCCCGCCAGATTTGCCAGCGACGGCAGCCCTGCAAGAGGGCCAGGTTCCGACGTCGCCGACGTCATCTCCAGCCAGGTCTTTACCTTCAATCCACCGCTCCACGGTCCTGCCCGGCGGATATTGATCGACTGGCTTGGGCCGATGCAGATGACGGTGCTCGAGAAAGTGGGCCGCCAGGCGGCGCAAGCCGTGCTCGACCAGATCCAGCATTCCAGCCCGCTGGATTTCGTATCCGCGATCGCCGAAAGGCTGACGATCTCGTTCTGGAGTTCGCTGCTTCACCTGACAGAAAGCGAGGCAGACACGATCGGCGCTTGCACGCGGGAGATGACGAGGCTTTTCCACCTCGGCCGCAGTGCCGACGATCTCCAGGCGCTCGATCTCGCCTTTGCCGAATACGCGCGAGTACTCGATGGCGTCGCGACCCGCAGATTGGCAGCGAAGGATCCCGATCTAACCGCAATAGCCGAAAAACTCGCGATGCTGCATTGCGACGACGATCCCTTCGCGGTGGGCGTGGCGCCAAAATCCGTCGGGCAATTGCTCGCCGGCAATCTGGTCGACGGCTTCCATACGACGGCGCTGGCAACGGCCAATACGTTCTGCGTTCTGGCAAGAGATCCGAACGCCATGGCCCACGTTCGCGACTCTCCGCAGCTTGCCGCCAAGGCGATCGCCGAGGCTCTGAGGATAGAACCGCCGATCATCCTCCTGAAGAGATACGCGCTCGAAGACTTCACATATCGGGGCAAGACGATACCGGCAGGCAGCATCGTGACGATGCTCTGGGCGGCAGGCAACTACGATCCGTCGGTGTTTCCGGACCCGGAACGCTTCGACATCAACCGGCTCCACGCCGGATTGACCACCTTCGGCAAGGGCATCCACATTTGCCCGGGAAGGCACCTGGGAGTGATGCTGATACGGGTACTTCTGGATGTCTTTCTGGAGAACGATATCGAGGTTGAGCTTTCAGGTGATCGCGTCACCTGGATTCCTCGCCATATGGTCAATCAGCTCAGCCTTATGCCCGCGATGGTCAAGAGGCGCGCGGGGTGAACACCACCGCGCCAATGCAACCTTGGCCGACGGCTTAAGTTCAGGAACCCGCCGGCCTGGCCGCCAACACCGATAGTCCTCGACGCCCCCACGGGATGTCGACGGGAGCGACCCATTAGACAGGAATTCCATCAATCCAGGTCTCGGATGGTTGAAACGCCCCGGTTCCGGACGCTGCCCGTTCAAGCAAAGTGAAATCGGCATTACGGGCCGTCGAGATCGAGCCCGCTACGTCCTCGAGGCCGAACCGGCGGGCAGCTCCCCGCGTCACCGCAAAGACCTGTTGGGCGATGTCGCAAGCCAAGAGAGAAGAATGCGTCTCGGCAGGAGAAGCTGCCGCCGGGCTCTCGATACAAAAATCGGGTTCCAGATCCTGAACCAGGCGCGCGACGGACGGGTCGATCGGGAATCGGATTTCCAGACGATGACGCCGATGAGGTGGCCGAGGTTTCAATGCGGTACAGGTCTTCACGATGTTCTCGAGTTCGCCTGGGTCGTTGGCAACCAGGGCCAGTCGCCAGCCCGCGCGATCGAGCAATTGCGCTTCTTTCGCGACCTCGTCCGATGCCTGACCCGCTTCGATGAGGGCCGTATCAACGCTCAGCAGTTCGGCACGGGTTGCCGCCGGCAGACGACCATCCCATTCCTCGCGCAGACGGCGATGCGCCACCGCATTGATGCGAACCTGCCGCCTGCCGCCAAGCAGCGCCGCGACGGCTTCGATTTCGACACGCCCGCCGTGGGCTCCGATGGCGCGGTCTATGACCGTGGTAAAGCCCCCGTTGCGCGCGTTCGCAACGCTGTTGGCCAACATGCGCGTGTGCGACGACACCGTATGATGCTTGCGCATCGCGAAGGGCCGAAGCACTGCAGCCAGGTCCATGGCGCCGGAGCAGCGCTCGCCCGCATCGGCTGTTGCGCCGGCGAGAGCATACATCGCACGGTTTGCCAGGCCTCTTCCGACCCCCTCTGTCTCGATCGCTATCGGCCTCGGTCCGTATAGATCTTCCACCATCATGAGGATATCGCGACTTTGACAGTGGGGATCCTTGCCTTGGCTCAGCCTGACGAAGATCGGTTCCGAAAACAGCGGCGGCGTGAGTGTGGTGGCGAGGTGCCCTTTCAGGTCGCCGACGGGCTCGCGGAGGTCGACGTCCTGCCAATCCAGCAGTTCAAGCGGGTCCTTGGAAAGGTTGTCGAGCACCATGCCTGGAATGACCGTCCTGCCGCCGAGGTCGATGACGCGGGTGCTCCTGGCCTTGTGCGCCATGGCGCCGTCGAGCGAGCCGACAAACTGAACGAGGCCGTCACGGATGCTCAGCGCCTCGGCGTCAGGCTGCAGCTCGTCCATCGTCACGATGGGGCCGCCGCGCAGGATGACGTCCGCCGGCCCTTCCAGACGCTGCGCGACAGTCTTGCCAGCCGCCCGGTAGGTCAGGCGGCTGGCGGTTGCGGGGTCGCAGAACAGGCACATCCGGGGACCGTGGCGTATCGTTGCCGAACGTCAGCAATGCCGATCTATTTGATCGCCACGACGTTGACCGGCGAGCCGGTGCCCTGGTGGACCTTGAGCGGAGCGGCGACGTAGAGGAAATCCCATTGGCCGTCCGCGTGGCAATCCTTCGCCAGCGCCTCGAAATTGCAGATCTCGTTGAAGGTGATGCCCAGATTGCGCATCAGCGCGCAATGCAGCGTCACCTGCATGCCGGTTTCCGGGTCGAAGTCCATCTCGTTGGAGATGGTGTCGGTGCACAGAGCCGGGATCTCCATCTTGTGGAACCAGTCCACCAGTTCCGGGCTGTAGATCATGCCAGGCTCGTTGAAGTCGGCATAGAATTTCTGCGGCCCCTGCGTGTGCAGCAGCTGCAGGAAGCCGATGCGCATGCACAGCACGTCGTGCTTCTCGATCGTGACGCCCTGCTTCTTGGCCGCGCCGAGGATATCCTCGAGGCCGAGCGTGTCGCCCTTCTCCAAGGCGAACTTGCCCTTGTAGGCAGCCATGTCGAGAAGAACGCCGCGTCCGACGATCCCGCGTTCGGCGATCGGCTCGATCGAGGCCTTGTTCATGCCTCCGATGGTCTCGGACGCCGGATAGCCGTTCCAGATCTGGTCCTCGTACCAGACGTGGCCGAGGGCGTCATACTGCGTGGACCCCTGCAGGAACATGGTGATCTGATCGTCGGCATATTGGGCGCCGCCGGGCAGCGGCTTCAACCTGCCGCTGTCGTAGTCGCCACGGTCTTGCGTGTTGCTGCGCTTGGGTTGCGTGCGGCTGGGAAAGATCGGATCGCCGGTCGGGCTGGCGATCAGTTCGCCGCAGGTGATGACCTTGCCCTGCCTGATCGCGCGCACGCCGCGCAGAACTTCGGCATTGGTCAGAAAATTCAGGGCGCCGACCTGGTCGTTGGGACCCCAGCGCCCCCAGTTCTTCGGCGAGCCGGCCAGGAGCTGGCTCATCCTCCGATCCTGGTCGCCTGTCATTCCGGCTTGTTTCGACATTTCTTTCTCCTCCTTCGCAAGATCTGAATTTCGGCGCCCGGCTATCCGGTGGACCGTTCCCTCAAGGCAAGCACCGCCGCCAGAACGACCAGGCCGAAGATGATGTCGCGCGACGCCGACGGCAGCGTCGTTCCGGCAAGCAGGGTTTGCAGGGCCGTCAGCAACAGGACGCCGCCCAGCATTCCGACATAGTGGCCGCGTCCGCCGGTGATCAGCGTGCCGCCGATGATCACCACGGCGATCGAGGGCAGCAGATAGGTGTCGCCCATGCCGAGGCTGGCCTGTCCCCCGAACCCGGTCAGCAGGATGCCGACGAGAGCGGAGCAGACGCCGCTCAGAACATAGACGGCGATCGTCGTGGTCCGGACGTTCACGCCGGCGAGATAGGAGGCCTTGGGGCTGTTGCCCAGCGCGTATACCCAACGGCTGAAGACCGTGCGGCCGAGCAGGCCGATCGCCGCGAGCACGAAGATCGCCACGAAGACGACGACAGGGGTAATGCCTAACACCTTGCCGGTCATCAGCCAGCGCAAGCCTGGCGAGGTGAAGCCTGCTGGCGTGCCATCGCTGAACACAAGGGCCGCGCCCTGCAGGATGCCGTTCATGGCCAGAGTGACGACGATGGGTGGCAGGCCGAGGACGGCGACGCCGATGCCATTCAGCCCGCCAATCGCCGCGCCGACGACGAGCACCAGAGGGATCACCCACACCGAGGCCAGATTGGAGCCATTGATGAGGCCGGCGGCGAGGATGCCGCAAAAGGCAATCGTCCAGGCGATTGAAAGGTCCAGTCCGCCCGAGAGGATGACCGTCCCCTGTCCGAGCGCCAGGATAGCCAGGAAAGAGCCCAGGACGATCAGGGAATCATAGTATTTCCAGGCGAAGATCGTGTCGCCGCCATAGACGACCTGCGTCGCGATCACCACGATCACGAAGGCGAGGTAGGCCGGCAGAACGATGCGCACGAGATCGGCGTGGCGCACCAGCCATGACACGTTCCAACCCTGGTCTTGCGCGCTCATCTGTCTGAGGGCCGCAGGCTTGAGCGTAGCAGCCGACGCCGCAAGACCGGCAGCGCGGGCCTTCAGGCGCAGGCCGACCGAACTGAGATAGCGGCGCAGCGGCGCCTCCGAACCAAGTGCTCCGGCCATTGCGGCGACGATCAGGACGATGCCCTCGGCAACCGTGCTGTAATAGGCCGAGACATCGAGCGAAAGCAGGATGTTGACCATGACCATCAGCGTATAGGCGCCAAGGACGGAGCCGAGGGCGCCGCCGCGGCCGCCCGCCAGCGATGTGCCTCCGAGCACCACCGCCGTAAAGGTCTGCAGCAGGATCGGGTCGCCGACCAACGGATCGGCCGAGCCGGTCTGCGCGCTTATGAAGACGCCCGCGGCGCCGTAGAAAAGACCGCCGAGGGTAAAGGCCCAGAAACGGGTCCAGGGGACCGACAATCCGGCCGAGCGGGCGGCATCGGCATCGCTGCCGACGGCGTAAAGGGCGGTGCCGAACCGCAAGCCCTTGAGATAGAGCCACGCCAGAAGCGCCACGGCCAGGACGAGAACGGAGGCCGGCAACACGTCCGTGATGGCCGAACCGGAGAAGAACGCCGTGATCTCCGGCGCGACCGCCCCGCCCGGGTCCGGCATGATCAGCAGCGTCACGCCGTGCACAAGGAACATGGTGGACAACGTGACCACAATCGACTGAAGCCTGAAATACGCGACGAAGAAGCCGTTGAAGGCGCCGACGAGCCCGCCGACCAGCAGACCGAGCAGCACCACGCCGACCTGTCCGGCGAGCGTATCCTGCGGCAGCGATGCAACGATGACGTTGACCAGGGAGATGGTCGAGCCGGCCGACAGGTCGAAGCCGCCGGATAGCACGATGATCGTCTGGCCGACGGCAGCCAGCGCCAGCGGCGCCCCGCCATTGGCGAGGGAGTGAAAATCGAAGTAGCTCATCGGCGCCGGCGAGATGGCATTCACCAGTCCCAGAGCCAGGATGAATATGACGATGATGGCGGCGAGCCCGCGATTTCTGAGCGCCGCCGAGAACAAGCCATTGCCGGACCGGGCGGAAGGTGCCTGCATCGACTGGGCCATGATCAGACGCTCGCTGCTTGTGGCCGGCGGGCACCACCGATGGCCGCTTCGATGACCACGTCCTCGCTGAGGTCGGCGCCATCGATCTGCCGCGCGATCCGCCCGCCATACATGACGAGGACGCGGTCGCATAGATTGGTCAATTCCGGGATTTCCGTCGAGAACATAAGAACGGCGCCGCCGCCATCCGCGAATTGGCGGATCATAGTGTAGATCTCATGCTTGGTGCCGACGTCGACGCCGCGTGTCGGATCGTAAAGCAGCAGGATCCTGCTCCCGGTCAGCAGCCACTTCGCGATGGCAATCTTCTGCTGGTTTCCGCCGCTGAAGGTACCGACTTTGCTGTGCAGCGCCCTCTGGTCGACCTGGATGGCCTTCAGCGCGTCGGAGACGGCCTTCCGTTCCCTGGCGGCGTCGATCAACCCGAAGCGCGTGAACTGGCTGAGGCTTGGCAGCGACGCATTGCGCCGGCCGTCGAGCTTCAGGAACAAGCCTTCCGTCTTGCGGTCCTCCGGAACCAGGCTGATGCCGATATTGGCACGAATGGCATCGCGCGGCGACGTAAGCACGACAGGCTGGCCCCGCACAAGGAGCTGTCCATCGCTGACGGGTTGCGCGCCGAAGCAGGCGAGGAAAAGCTCGAGCTGCCCCATGCCTTGCAGCCCGGCGACACCCAGCACCTCGCCCGGCGACAGCGTGAAGGATGCGCCCTTCAGCCGATGGCCGACGGAGATGGAGCGTGCTTCCAGGGCCGGCGGCGAGACGGCCTGCCGCGCTTCGCCGCGCGGCGGGAATGTCGCGTCCAGCGAACGGCCGATGATCATGCGCACGACCTCGTCATCGGAGAGCTCGCCCACTCTGGCGGTACCGATGTCCTTGCCGTTTCGCAGAACCGTCAGGTATTCGCAGAAATCGTTCACCTCGGGCATGCGATGCGAAATGAAGATCGTGGAGATGCCCTCCGTCTTCGCCTTGGCAATGATGTCGCCGAGCCAGGTGATGTCGGGGCCGGACAACGTCGATGTCGGCTCGTCGAGAAGCAGGATTCGAGGGCGTCGGAAGATCGCCCTGGCGATCTCGAGTTTCTGGCGGATCGCCAGGCTGAGGTCGCGCAGGTCGGCGCGCGGATCGACGAAACTGAGACCCATATCCGCGAGATGGCGCGCGACGATCCGCTCGGTTTCGGCCTTTCTGATTTGCCCCAGAGCATTGGTCGGCTCGTAGAGCAGCAGCATGTTCTGGGTGACCGTCAGATCCGGAATCTGGGTCATCTCCTGGAAGGCCGTCTGTATCCCGAGCATATGCGCTTCGCGCGGCGAGCCGATCGTGACATCCTTGCCGTCGATGACCAGTTGTCCACTGTCGGGTCGCACGAGCCCGCTCAGCACCTTGACCAGGGTCGACTTGCCGGCACCGTTCTCGCCGAGAAGCGCATGCACGGTTCCGGCCTTGACCGAAAAGGACGCATCGTTGAGCGCAACGGTCGGCCCGTAGGCTTTGCGCACTTTGATTGCCGAGATGGCTGTAGGTGTTTCACTCACGGTATCACTCGCCAGGCAAACAGACAGGCCGGCATTTGGCGCGGACGCCAAATGCCGGTTCATGCGCCGACTACTCTTCAGGCGTGCCGGTGAGCGCGGCGTTGAGGCCGACCTGCGGCAGATCCGGCGAGAAGATCGAGGCGTACCAGCCGGGGTTGGGAATGATCTCGGGCTGGAACGTGTTGCAGCCGGCTTTCATTTCCTCCCAGGAGCCAGTCTGGCACAGCTTGACCTTGTCGTTTGTGACCGCGCCGGGAGACAGGAGCGTGGTTTTCTCGACCTTCTTCTTCGCCAGAACCTCCATGGCGATCTTGAAGGCATAAGCGCCCGGATAGGCTTGCGAGCTCGCCGAGATGCTGGGCGCGCCGAGCGGCTTGTAGGTGCCGTTCGAGCCGGCAGCCTGCGTGTCCTTGGGAAGCATCTGTACGCGGTGGCCATTGGAGCCCTCGCCCGCGCAAGGCAGAACCTTGTCGTCGGCGACGCCGGCCTCGAGCTGCATCGAGTTGGCCGTGTAGCATCCGACCTGCATCCACAAGCCGTTCAGCGTATCCCAGCTATGGGTGGCCACGATCTTCGCCAATTCGGTGCGAGCGACCGCCTGGCTCCACATGCCATTCGCCTCGGCCACCACCTTGATGTCGGGATATTTTGCGAAAACCTCGCGAGCGGCTTTGTTGCGTAGCGTGTCGACGGAGGTTCCGGACACGCCGGTGATCATCACGATATTGCCCTTGCCACCGAGCTTGTCGGCGAGCCACTGCGCCGTCACCTTGCCCCATTCCGCTTGATCGATATGGACGTTGTAGGCGCATGGCTCCTCGATCACGCCGTCATAGGCGACGATGGTGACGCCCTTGGCGCAAGCATTCTTGACGGCTTCATTGAGCGCGGTGGGTGAAATCGGGTAGACGATGATCGCCTCCGCCCCGGCCTGCACCATGGCGTTTATCTGCTGGATCTGCTTCTGGGCGTTCGGACCGGCGACCTGGACTTTCAGGTCCACCTTGTCGGCATACTCTTTCGACGCAGCCATGGCCTTCAGCATGTTGGCCGCCTCGGCCTGCCAGTCGTTGCCGATATAGCTCATGCTCAGATAGATCTTGTGCCGCTTCTCGGCCATCGCCTGCGACGTGACCGACAGGGCCGCAACCGCTGCGGTTGCCAGACCCAAAGCGGCGGATTTCCAGAAATTCATGACTTTTCCTCCCTTCAACGAACCGATGGCCAGGCCAGGCCTGGCCGCCACTGGAATTCGACTCTCTCTCCCCATTCAGTCGTGGCGCACGACGTGTTGTCGATTTAACCGACTGACTGATTGTCGGACAATAATCATGTCTAACTCTGCCCGTCAACGCCGTTGATGGTCACCGCTCAATTTTGCTGAACACAAAGCGCTATAGCGGCGTGTCGTCGCTGGCCCACCAGTCGGAGGCGAGATCGTGAGCGCTGATCGCGGCGTTGAAATTCGGCCGCCGTTTTTCCTTGTATGCGGCCATGGCTTCAGCGACGTCAGGCAGGGCCAAGGCAGCCACCAGCGCCCGCGACTCGTAACGATGCGCGACAACCGGATGGCTCGCGCCGAGCATGCGCCAGAGCAGGCGTCGCGTCGTCGCGATTGAAACGGGCGCCCCGTCGGCGGCGATCTCGTTCGCCTTGCGCAACGCTCGCGCCATCAGGTCTTGCGGGCTGACGACCTCGTGCACGAGCCCTTTGGCGAACGCTTCGTCGGCACCGATCATCCTGCCCGACATCATCCATTCGACGGCATTCGCGATACCGACGATGCGCGGCAGAAACCAGCTCGAGCAGGATTCGGCCACAATGGCGCGCCGGACAAAGACATAGCCGAAACTGGCCTGGGTCGAGCAGATCCGCACGTCCATCGGCAACGTCACCGAGGCGCCAAACCCGACCGCTGGGCCGTTGATCGCGCCGATGACCGGCTTGTTCATCCTGAAGAGACGCAGGACGACTTTGGCACCGACATCGGCCGGCACGCCTTCGCCGGTCACCGGATCGCCGCCGGTAGGCAGGGCGAAACCGTTGGTCAGGTCGGTCCCCGCGCAGAAAGCCCGGCCTGCCCCCGTCACCACGACCGCCCTCACGGCATCGTTGCGGTCGATCTCATCGAGAGCTTCGAAAAGATCGTCTATGCCATTTTGCGTTATGGCGTTCAGCTTTGCTGGGCCGTCCAGCGTGATCGTCGCGACGCGTCCGTTGACCTCGCATTTGATTTCAGTGTCCACCGGATAGCCCTTCCTTGCAGTTGACAAGTTTCGCGTCCGCCATCAACGTCGGCTTGTCCGACAGTTAGACAAATTCAGCGGCAAAAGCCATGAGTCACAGGTTCGTTTCGCTGCAAAGAGCAGGAGGCGTCGCGACGATCGCCTTCTCCCGCGAAGAGGCTTTGAACGCGCTGACGCTGGACATGATCGAGGAGTTCGACTGCCTGCTGGCGCAAATCGACGGTGCGCCGGACATCCGCGCCGTGCTGCTGCGCGGCGAAGGCCGGGCCTTCATGGCCGGCGGGGATCTGGATTATCTGCGTGCCGCCGAAGACGCGCCGGCTGCCGCCGGCGCCACGATCCGGTCGCTGAACAAGACCATCCTGCGGCTGACGCGCCTGTCCAAGCCAACGGTCGCCTGCGTCCATGGCGTGGTGGCGGGTGCCGGGCTCAGCATCGTCCTGGCTTGCGATGTGGCGGTGGCCGCGCAGGATTGCCGCTTCGTCTACGCCTATGATGCCATCGCCGCGGTGCCGGACGGCGCCTGTCGCATTTCCTGCCGCGGGCGATCGGCCTCGGCAGAGCCTTGAAATTCGCTTTCCTGAAAGGAGAGCTGACAGCGAGCGAGGCCGAGAGCTTCGGGCTGGTCGCAATGACTGTGCCGGCATCGGAGCTATTGCATAGGGGAGCCGCAGTCGCGGAAAGGCTGTCCGGCCGGAACCGCGAGGCCCTGGTCCGTACCCGGCGTCTCTTGCGTGAAAATTTCGATAGAGCGCTGGAGGACCAGTTGGAGCAGGAACGAACCGCCTTCATGGCATGCGCCGAGACCGCCGCCTTCCAGACCGCGATCGAAGAATTCTTTGCCGCACGCGCCGCGCGAAAGGCGAAATCAGCTGGTGAGTGACCTGTCGATCTGGTTATCGAGCGGCAGCTTCGCCATCAGCCAGCCGCGCTTCAGGTCTTCGATGTGCTTGGCGGCCCAGAGCTCGGCGTGCCGGGGATCCCGACGCTCCAGCGCCTCCACAATCTCCGTATGCGCTTTTATGAGGCGACCGGCAGCCTGGGGAAGCTGGGGCTGGATCTGCTCGAACGCGGGATAAAGCAACCGGCCCACGGGCTCCCGGCACAAAAGCAGCGCATGATTGTGTGCGGCCTCCGACAGCAGCGTGTGGAACTCCAGGTCGAGAATGCCCGGCGATTGGCCTTGCTCGACAGCCTGCTTCGTTGCCTCGAGATTTTGCTTGAGGGCGTCCAGTTCCGCTTCCGAGATGTTTTCCGCGGCGAGCCTGGCTGCGAGAGGCTCAAGCACCCGCGACACGTCCCAAAGCTCCCCGAAGGTCACGGCGCGCATGACGAGGGCTCGCGTCGTGCGCGGTGTCAGATCCGAATGATCCGGTATCGTCACGAGGAGCCGCTTGCGCCCCTCGCGCCTGACCAGGCCATCGCTTTCGAGCTGGCGTATGCCTTCGCGCACGGTCGAGCGGTTGACGCCGAACCGGGCGGCGAGTTCGACTTCGCTGGGTAACGGATCGCCCGGTCTCAGCGAGCCGGCAAGAATGTGGCGCCTCAACTCGTTCGACACGACCTGATATGCCGGCGGGACGCTCAATTTTTCGATTTTCAGCATTCTTATGCCTTTGGTGGCCGCAGTATCCGCAGTCGTCTTGCTCAAATCGCGGGCGACACGTCTTTGGCGGAACTCGCCGCTGCCCCGCGCATTTTCGCGGCCCTCAATTCGTCGCGGGCGATGCCGCGCAAATGAACCTCGTCAGGCCCGTCGATGTAGCGCAGCGCCCGGCCCCAAGTCCACAGAAATGCAAGCGGAGTATCCGAAGTCAATCCTTTTGCTCCAAAGACCTGCATTGCCCGGTCGGCAATTCTTGTCTGCAGACGAGCGGCAACTACTTTGATCGCCGATATTTCTCGTTTGGCGGCCTTGTTCCCGGCGACGTCCATAAGCCAGGCCGCCTTCAGGTTCAACAGCCGGGCCTGCTCGATCTCGATGCGGGATTCGGCAATCCAGTCCTGGATGTTGGCATTGTCCGCGAGGGCTTTGCCGAAGGTGGAGCGGCTGAGCGCGCGATCGCACATCAGTTCCAGGGCGAGCTCGCATTGGCCGATGGTGCGCATGCAATGATGGATCCGGCCCGGCCCCAGGCGGGCCTGGGCGATGGCGAACCCCGCCCCCTCCTCCCCGAGGAGGTTGGCGACCGGCACGCGGACATTTTCGAAGCGCACCTCGCAATGCCCTTCGGGCGAATGGTGGTGCATCAAGGTGACATCGCGCACGACGCTGAATCCGGGCGTGCCGGCCGGGACGATCACGAAAGAGTGCCTGCCGTGTTTCGGCGCATCCGGCGACTTGTCCGAGATGCCGAAAACCAGGGTGAAGGCGAAGAGCGGATGCAGCGCGCCGGTGGTGAACCATTTGCGGCCGTTGACGACGAAATGGTCGCCGTCGCGATCGATCGTGGTGGCAAGGTTGGTCGGATCCGACGATGCCACGTCCGGCTCGGTGATGGACACGCCTGACCGTATCTTGCCGTGCAGCAGCGGGTTGAGCCATTGCTCCCGCTGGGCGGGCGTGGCGAACATGTGGAGAATTTCCATGTTGCCCGTGTCCGGCGCGCTGCAATTGAACACCTCGGAGGCCCAGGGCACGCGTCCCATAATCTCGGCGAGAGGCGCGTAGTCCACGTTGCTGAGCGCCGTCCCCGGTTCGTCTGGACGAAGCGCGGGAAGGAACAGGTTCCAGAGCCCTGCGCTCCTGGCCTTTTCCTTCAGCGGCTCGACCACTTCGCTCGGGTAGGCGCCGGAGTGGGCAATTTCATGCCACCGCCGGTCGTTGGGCAGGATGTGGTCTTCCATGAACCGGTCGAGTTCCGTCCTGAAGGACTGGACCTTTGGTGAATGTTCGAAGTTCATCATCTTCCTTTCCGTCATGGCGCCCGATCGAGGATTTCTTCAGGGCGCTGAAACACGCGACCTCGACCGCCTATCCGGTGATCAGGGCGCGCAGTGCATTCTTGAGGACCTTGCCGTTGGCGTTGCGGGGCAACGGTTCCTTGAGGAAGGTCACGCCGTCCGGCACCTTGTAGTCGGACAGGCGCTCGGCGCAGAAATTCTTGACGGCGGCCTCATCGCTGAGCGAGCCGTCGCTGTAGATGAAGGCATGCACCCGTTCGCCCAGGATCGGATCCGGCTTGCCGACGACCGCGCTTTCGACGAGGCCCGGTATATGGGCGAGCGTGCTTTCGACCTCGATGCAGTAGACCTTGAAGCCGGCCCTGTTGATCATGTCCTTCTTGCGGTCGAAGACGTAGACATAGCCCTGCTCGTCCTTCGACCCGATGTCGCCGGACACCCAGTAGCCCATGACGAAACCGGCCTTGTTGCCAGCGGGATTGTCCCAATATCCGGGAACGACGACGGCGCCGCCGATCAGCAACTCGCCGCTCTGCCCTGACGCAACCTCGCGCCCTTGATCGTCGACGACGATAATGTCGGCGCAAGGCAGGACCTTGCCCACCGAACTCGGCGCCTTGGTGATGTCGCCGAGCGGCATCATCGTCACGGGCGAACTTGTTTCGGTCGAACCGTAGACGTTGCACAAGGTAAGGTTGGGCAGCGCGGCCGCCAGGCGCTCGATCGTGGCTTCCGGCATTGCCGCTCCGCCGAACCCGGCGACCTTCCAGTTGGAGAGATCGAACTGCATGAAATCGGGATCGAGCAGCAGCAGATTGTAGATGGCAGGGACGACGACGGTGAAGTTGATCTTCTCGCGGGAGGCAAGCTCGAGGAACGGGCGTGCCTTGAAGGCGCGCTGGATCACGGTGCAGCCCGCGACGCGCATCGCGGTCAGGATGATGGCGACAAGCCCGGTCACATGCGAGGCCGGCACGGCCAGCATCGCTATATCGCCTTCAGCGATCGCAAAGCCGTGCTGGTAGTGGAGCAATGTATGGATCGTGCTCACATGGGTGAGCATGGCTCCCTTGGGCTTGCCGGTGGTGCCGGATGTGTAGAGCAGGCAGTAGGTATCCTCCTCGGCGACATCGGGAAACGCCACGGCCGGGCGTTCGCCAAACAGGTCGCCGAAAGGCTCGCCGCGGCCGTCTCCCACGACGTAGGCATGGCGCAGCGAGCCGACCGCTTCGCCCGTCGGAACATTCGCCTCGTATTCCGCGTCATAGATGATCCCGGAAGCCGTGCATTGATTGAGGACGAATTCGACCTCCGGAAGCTTCTGACGAATATTCATCGGCACGGAGATCAGGCCGGCGCGCGCCGCCCCCAGGATCGAGTAGACGAACTCGAGGCCATTTCCGAGCAGCAGCGCCAGGCGATCCCCCTTCTTGAATCCCGCATGGATCAGGTTTCTTGCAACCAGCTCCGCCTTCGCATCCAGTTCCCGGTAGGTAACCCGCTGCTGTTCGAACACCAGGGCAATCCGGTCGGGCGCGCGCTGCACGGCACTGCGGAACATCTCGTCCATGTTGCCCGGCCTGTCGACGAAACAGCGCACTATGCGTTCACCGTAGCGAACCTCATGACGCATCGCTGGAACCGGCATTTTTTGACCTCCCTTGGAAATTAGCGGCCGACGTGCTTCGGCCATGTCCTTTATGGAACCGTGATGACCACCTTGCCCGTCACGGTCCTGGAGGCGAGCAGCTTCAAAGCCTCGGCAGTGTCCGCAAGGGGGAAAAGGCCGTGTATCGACGGTTTGATTTTTTCGGCGGCATAGAACGCGAGCAATTCGCTCACCGCCTCGACGTGGCGCGCCGCGTCGCGCTCGATCGCCGCGCCCCAGAACACGCCGCGGATATCGCAGCTCTTCAGCAGGGGCAGGTTGAGCGGTATGCTTGCGATGCCCGCCGGGAATCCGACGACAAGATAGCGTCCCTCCCACGCGATCGCGCGCAGAGCCGGCTCGGTATATTCGCCTCCGACCGGGTCGTAGACGACGTCGGCGCCTTGTTCTCCGCATGCAGTCTTGAACTGGCCTGCAAGGCGCTTCTGTCCGTCTTTCCCCAGTGCGCCGGTTTCATAGAGAACCGTGCCGTCGGCACCGAGCGAGCGCGTCGCGGCAAGCTTGCCCTCGCTCGACGCCGCCGCGATCACCCTGGCCCCCATGGCCTTGCCAAGCTCGACGGCCGCGAGCCCGACGCCACCGGCGGCGCCGAGGACGAGCAACGTCTCTTCGGGCCGCAGCCCGGCTCGATCGTTCAACGCATGGTAGGAGGTGCCGTAGGTCATCAGGAAGGCCGCGCCGTCCTCGAACGGCATCGAATCGGGCATCAAGGAACAGCGCTGGGCTTCCGCGCACACATATTCGGCCATGCCGCCCCAGCCGAGCATCGCCATGACGCGCTGCCCCGGAACGAAGTTGCCGACCCCCGGGCCGATTGCATCGATGATCCCGGAAACTTCGGCTCCCGGTGAGAAGGGACGAGCCGGCTTGAACTGGTAGCGGTCCTCGATGATCAGCAGGTCCGGATAGTTCACGCCGATGGCATGAACGCGGATGCGGACCTGGCCCGGCCCTGGCGAAGGAACCGGCCGCTCCGCCAAAACCAGGGATTCAGGCCCTCCCGGTTCAAGGCTGAGCACGGAAATCATCGAGTCTGACATAGTTCGGGCTCCAGATTTGTCCGACAAACCGATAATCCGGCTTCATAACGCATTCGTCAATGCCCTTGTTAAGGCGGATTGTCGGATTGACGGTCTATTGGCACTTATTTATTGTCCGACAATCGAACATTAGCAGCAGGCCTCTTGTGACCAATCCTACCAAACGGCTCGAACAATTCCTGAGATCGGAAATCCCGGGACTTTCGGGGGACCTTCGGCTGGAACCCGTCGCGGGGGGACAATCCAATCCGACTTTCTTTGCAAATTTCGACAATCGCCGGCTCGTTGTAAGGAAGAAGCCCGACGGGCCGGTCCTGCCGTCCGCCCACGCCGTGGATCGGGAATTCAGGGTCCTGGAAGCCCTCGGAAAGGTCGGGATCGCGGTGCCGCCCGTCCTGCTTTACCACGAAGCGGGAGATGTATTCGGGACATCCTTCTACGTCATGGAGCGCGTCGACGGGCGCATCTTCCATGACAGCCAGCTCGCCGGGGCGCCTCGGTCCGAACGCTTCGAGATGTATCGCTCCGCGGCCCGGATGCTTGCCGCGATCCACAAAGTTGACTTCGAGCAGGCCGGCTTGTCCACGTTCGGCAAACACGGCAATTTTTTTTCGCGTCAGATCGCCCGCTGGACCCATCAGTGGCATCTCTCCAAATCGCACGACCTGCCGGAAATCGACCGGCTGGTCGAGTGGCTGCCAGCGAATCTGCCCGCGAACGACCAAACCACTGTCGTTCATGGCGATTTCCGCATCGGCAATCTGATGTTCCACCCGACGGAGCCGCGCATCGTGGCGGTGCTTGATTGGGAGCTTTCGACACTCGGCCATCCGATGGCGGACCTTGCGCATAGCTGCATCTACAGCTGGTATGTCACGCCCGAGGAATATGGCGGCATTCTCGGCCTGGACTTCGCTGACCACGGACTGCCGACCCTTTCGGAATTCTCCCGCGCCTATTACGAGGCCTCCAACCAGTCTGACAGGCTGGAGGTTTTCCATATCGTGCTGGCCCTGTTTCGGAATGCCGTCATCTTTCAGGGCATCGCCTCGCGCGCCAAGGCTGGAAACGCGGCCTCGCAAAACGCCGCCGCCGTGGGCAAGCTGGCTCCGATCTTCGCCCGCCGCGCGGTCGACCTGATCAAATCCTCCGGACAGCTCTGAGCCGGCCGGGCCGAGGGTCCGGCTCCGTCGCTGCCGCGACCCCGGCCGTGTTCTAATCGCAGTAAGCGAAGCCGACCGCCCTCGTGTGGTAGTAAAGACCGGAATCCTGCATGACAAAACTGCGCATCAATTCCTGGCCGCGGTTGTGATGCGAGTGGGCTTCGGTGGGCGGCGTGACCATGACGCCGAATTTGCGCCAATCGACGCGCTGGCCTTCGATGACGGAATGACACCCCTCGCCCTGGATGCAGAACGTCAGCGCCACCGCGTTGTGGCGATGGGCGCGCTGATCGCCACCGGCTTCAAGGGTGTTGATCACGCCCACCATCATTGGCGTGACGGTGCTGGTCGCCTCGCCTATGGGTGTCGTGCAGAAAACCGCCTTGCCGGCGACATCCGTTCCGGCCCGCGAGTGGACATCCTTGAGGATCAGGTCGATCTCGGAGCCTCTGTAAAGCGTCGGCTTTATCACGCCGTCGGCCGGATCCCTGGGCCGAACCCCGAGGAAGTTCAGCATCGGCTCGTCGGTGCATTGCAGCAGCAGCGCGCGCCCGCGCCCGGCTCTGTGCGTTGTGACTCCGCCGCCCGGCATGCAGAACACATCTCCGGCCTGCCATTCGAGCTTGACGTCGCCCTTGCTCGAAGCGCCATGGCCGGAGGCCACATAGTACATTTCGCCGGTGGCGTTGGTGGAGAGCTCGAGCGCGGAACTGTCGTCGAGGATCAGGTATCGCGCCAGCAGGCTGGGAGTGGTTGCCGGATAAGCCAACCCCAAACGCGCCGACAGATCGAGAGCGATGGCGCCCGCTGGCGTGGCATCATCGAGAGCCGCCAGCCGCTCTTCCTCGAAGAGATGACAAGGTACTTTCGGGATCTTAACGCTGAACGCGTTCGAAGGCGTTCGAAAGATCGGCGCTCCGATGCCTGCGTGGTTGCCGTGGATCGCCTCAGATACGCTCGCGCGATCGGCCATCGTCATCCTCTCCCAAGATCGACATCGCTCTCATTCCCAAGCCTCCTGCGATTTTTCACTCCAAGGCGGCCAGGCCGTTGTCGACCACGACGCGTTCGCCTACCTTGGCCCTGAAGCTGACGACATGGCCGTCGCGCCAAAGCGAGATGGACAGGACGTCGCCTGGAAACACCGGTGCCGTGAAGCGGCAGTCCATCGTCTTGATCGAGGCCGAACTATCGCCGCGCAAGGCCTTTGATATCGCGCGCCCGATGTGGCCATAGGTGGCAAGACCATGCAGGATGGGCCTGGGGAACCCGGCCCCGCGGGCGAATTCCGGATCGACATGCAGCGGATTGTCGTCGCCGGAAAGGCGATAGATCAGCGCCGACCGCAATGCGGGGGGCATGTCGATGGCCGCGTCCGAATTCCGGTCGGGAAGCTGATGCGGTTTGGGCGGCGCGATCACCGGCCCGCCCAGGCCGCCGTCACCTCGGCAGAACGCGGTCTGGGTAACCGTCGCGAGCGCCTCGCCGGTCGACCGGTCCGCAATCACCCTTTCGCTCACGACCAGCGAACCCCGGCCGGCTCCCTTGTCATATATCGCGACGATCCTTGGCGTTGCGACAAGTGAGGCGGCGACCGGCAACGGTCGATGGAGTTCGAAGCGCTCCGAAGCGTGCACTGTCAGCGTGTCGTCGAGACCGGGCGAGAGCGTGCGATACCAGTTTCCCGGATAGGCAAGAACGACCGCCATGGTCGGCAGCGCGATCAGGCCGTTCTCGTAGACATGCCGCAGTTCCCCGGGATCGTCCGGCGGATCGCCGGCCCCAACGCCCAGCGCGTAGAGGATGGTCTCACGCGCACCATAGTCGTGCACGATCTCCGGGAACCGGAAAGCCATCAGCTCGTCGTAGCGGGACATCGTGGCCTTTCAGTTGCGCAAGGGTTTGCCGGTCTTGAGCATGTGCTCAATGCGCGCGGCGGTCGCCGGAAGCTTGGCCAGTCCGACACATGCTTTGCGCTCGAGCGTCATGATCTGCGTCTCGTCGAGATGCGCCGCTGCCGTATCGCCGCCGGTAAGCGCGCCGGCCAGGGCTTCGGCTATGGCGACGTCGGCGTCGCTGATCTGGCCGAGATTGCGGGAGGCCCGGACGCTGTTGGTCAGCGACAGATAGCCTGAGCGTCCGGCAACCGCGATCGACGTGCGTTCCGGCGCGACGTAGTCGCGAGCGAGCTCCATCGCAAAGCTTCTGGCGGCGCCAAGAAGGTGGGAGCGGTTCATGACGATGCGATCGGTTGGCAAGAGCATGCCGAGGCCGCGCGCGTCGAGCGCCGACGTCGAGACCGCGGCGCGCCAGATCACGTCGAAGACGGCCGCGGCATTTGCAGCCGGCCCGCGCGGAACAGACGGGTTCAGCGCCGCGCGCCTGAGCAGCTGGGTGCCGCCGCCCCAGCCGGGGATGATGCCGACCTTGGTCTCGGGCAGCCCCGCGTTCAGCTCTGCATGGGCGACGATCGCGTCGCAGTGGAGCATGAACTCGCAGCCGCCGCCGAGCGCCAGGCCATGCGCGGCGGCGACCACCGGAAACGGCGCGTATTTCATGCGCAGGAACAGGTCCTGGCCCTCTTCGATATAGGCATCGAGCGCTACCCAGTCCTTGCGCTCGATCATGCCGAGAAAGGCCCGCAGATCGGCTCCCGCCGAGAAAGCGCGCGGATCGTCATTGCCGAGGACGAGGCCCGAGAACGAAGAACGGACATGCTCCAGCGAGGCTTCCAGCACGCTGAAGACAGCCGGCGCGAAACTGTTGAGTTTCGTGTGCAATTGAAGGCACGCAATGCCTTCGCCCATGTCCCAGAGCGAGGCCGCCTCGTTCTCGACGACCGCCTTGTCTTGCTCGCGGAGCGAGGCGATCGACAACGCCGGGGCGGTCGTGCCGCGTCCGGCGCGGACGGGCGCCGTCTCGAGCAGGCGCGCCGGCAAGGCGCGGCCTTCGGCGGTAAACCGGGCGGCAAGCCGGGCGCCATCATAGCGCCGGGCCAGCGCCACCGGGCCCTGCGACCAGCCATAGCCGAGGATCATCGCACGATCGATGTCGCTGCGGTCGAGGCTGATGTCGTCGGCTATCCTGTCGACATAGCCGACGAGGTTGGCGAAGACCGTCCAGGCATAGCGTCCAAGCCGCTCGTCGCTTTCGAGAAGCGCTGCAAGATCCTTTCCGTCGCCCGGCAACTGCCGGAGGTCGAAAGGCCGCGCATCACGATAGTCCTGGGTCGCGAGATCCAGCGCCTGCTTGGTCTTTTGCGGCGTCAGCCTGTAGAAACCCTCGCCGCTCTTGCGGCCAAGGCGTCCCGCTGCCAGCAGGTCCTGAACCAGCTTCGTGCCTGGCAGGTCGAAATTCTGCAGGTCGTCCGCACCGGGCAGCGCCGACATCAGGCTGCCCCAGACATGCGGGATGAGGTCCAGGCCGATCAGGTCGAGAACACCGAAGACCCCAGTGCGCGGCGCTCCCAAAGCCATCATGACGGCGTCCGCCTCTTCGACGCTCACGCCCTGCCGAATGGCTTCTATGGCCGCGACCGCCAGCGCGTAGCAGCCGATCCGGTTGGCGATGAATCCGGGCGTGTCCCTGCAGTCGACAGTCGTCTTGCCGAGAGCCGTTTCGCAATAGTCCCTGGCAGTGCCTATGATCGCGGCCGGGTTTTCGTCGCCCGAGACGATTTCCACGAGTTGCATCACGCGCGGTGGATTGAAGAAATGCGTGATGACGAAGTCGGACGCGAACTCGCGCGGCATCCCGTCCAGGAGTGCCTCGCGCAGGATCGTCGAGGTATTCGACGAAACCAGCGAGCCCTTCTTGCGCACCGCGTCGATCTGGCGATACAGCGCGCGCTTGGCGCCGACCTCCTCGACGATCGCCTCGACGATCCAGTCCGCCTCCGCCAGGCGCGGCATGTCGTCGGCGATGTTGCCTGGACGCACGAGCCCCGCCGCGGCAGGCGTCATGAAGCCGCCGACCTTGAGCTGGCGCTCGACGCCCTTTTGCGCCGGATCGTTCCTGCTGGCCGGATCGGATCCCGGTACATCGAGCAGGTCGACCGCTATGCCGGCATTGGCGAGCTGCGCGGCGATGCCGCCGCCCATCGAGCCGGCCCCGATCACGACGGCACGACGCAGGCCGATGCGCTCGACCCCCGCGGCGGCTGAAATCCTGGCCACGGCGTTCATGCGGCCTCCAGGACCATAGCGATGCCCATGCCCCCGCCGATGCATTGGGTGGCGAGCGCCCGCCTGCCCTTCTCGCGCCGCAACAGCGATGCGGCCTTGCCGACGAGGCGGCCGCCGGTCGCGCCGAGCGGATGACCAAGCGCGATTGCGCCTCCATCGATGTTGAGCTTCTCATGCGGAATGTCGAGCTGCCTGCGGCAGGCTTCCGCCTGGGCGGCAAAGGCCTCGTTCATCTCGACGATATCGATGTCCGCCATCGTCAGGCCGGCACGGCCCATGGCCTTGCGCGAAGCTTCGACAGGTCCCATGCCCATGATGCCCGGCGCGCAGCCGGAGACGGCGAAGCTCTCCACGCGGGCCAGAAGTTCCAGCCCATGGCGCTTCGCAAATTCCTCGCTGCAGACCAGCAGCGCCGAGGCTCCGTCGGTCATCGGCGAGGAGGTGCCGGCCGTCACCGTCCCGTCCTTGAGGAACACCGTCTTCAGCTCGGCGAGCTTTTCGAGCGTAGTCTCGCGCACGCAGCCGTCCTCGGCGACCGTCGTGTCGCCGAGCGGATAAGGAGCGATCTCCTGCGCCAGCAGCCCCTTCTTCTGCGCCGCCCGTGCCTTGGCCTGGCTCGCGAGGGCAAAGCGATCCTGGTCCTCGCGCGTGATTCCGAATTGCCTGGAGACGCGCTCGGCCGTCATGCCCACATTGACGAAGTCCTCGACCTGCTCGTCCGACCATGAAGGGTGGGGAAGCACGTTGAAGCCCATCATCGGCACCTTCGACATGCTCTCCGTGCCGCCGGCGATAAAAGCATCGCCGGCGTTCATCAAAAGCATGCCCGCGGCGACCTGGACCGCCTGGATGGACGAGCCGCACCAGCGGTTGACGGTCACGCCGGCTGTGGTCTCCGGCAAGCCCGCCTGCAGGCCGACGACGCGGCCGATATTGAGCCCCTGCTCGCCCTCGGGAAACGCACATCCCCAGACGACGTCCTCGATCTCTTCGCCGGCAACGCCGGTCCGCTCCAGCAACGCTCTTACCGCATGCGCGCCGAGGTCATCCGGACGCACGCCCGCAAGGGCGCCCTTTCTTGCAAAGGTGAACGGCGTGCGGACGTAGCCCGCTATGAAAGCGTGTCTTGTCATGAATGCTCCTCCCGACCTGCCGTCGTGCTCAACGGCCGTGAAACTGGGGTTTTCTCTTCTCGAAGAATGCGTCGACCGCGCCGGAGAAGTCTTCGGTGAGGGCGCAGACCCCGAAGCTCTCGCCCTCGGCGTCGAGCTGGGCCTCGAATGAGCGATCCCACGACGAGCGCAGCAGCGACTTGATACGGCCCATCGCAATCGGCGCTCCCTGCGCCAGGCGTCTCGCCAGCGTTTCGGTCTCGCTTGCGAGGTCGTCCGCCGGGACGACCCTGTTGACCAGGCCCAGGCGCAATGCTTCCTCGGACCGGACGGTCTCGCACAGAAGCGCTATCTCCATGGCCCTGCGCAGGCCGATCAGGCGCGGCAACGCCCATGAGCCTCCGCAGTCCGGCGAAGCGCCGATCGCGGCATAGGCGAGATTGAAGCGGCAATTGTCGGCGGCGATGGCGAGGTCGAGGCTGAGCGCGATGCTCATGCCGCCGCCGGCGACGGCGCCTTTCAGGCTGGCGAGCGTGATCGACGGCGACTGGGCGAGCCGCTTCAAGGCGGAATGGATCGGATCGATCAGGTCGAACGCGGCGGCACGCTTGTCCGCCGAGGCGCGAAAATGCGCGAGGTCGCCGCCGGCGACGAATGCATTTCCTTCGGCCGCGACCACTATGACACGCACCGCGGGTTCGTTCAGGGCTCTGTCCACCGCCTCGTGGAAGCCGCGCGCGCTCTCCACATCCAGGACATTCAGCCGCTCGGGACGGTTGAACCGGATCTCGGCGACACCGTCCTTGCTCCGGTAGAGAATGGCCGGTTTCTCAGGCATGGGCGCTCCTATCGGAAGAGGTGAGTGGCGCCAGGAACCGATCCGACCCCGCCGCCGCCATCGCGTCGCGGTATTCATCCGCCAGACGGTCGCATAGAACGGCGGCAGGCGGGACGTCCGTCACCGCGCCGACCCCCTGTCCGGCCGACCAGATCGCCTTCCAGGCCCTGGCTTCATGGTTCAGATCAAGTTCCGCATGCGCCGGCAGATGGTCCGGATCGAGACCGGCAGCCACGATGCTGGGGCGCAGGAAATTGGCGTTCACCCCGGATATCGCGGGCGTATAGAGGATGTCCGCGGATGACGATGCCACGATCATGTTCTTGTAGGCCGCAGGAGCCATCGACTCGCGCGTGGCGATGAAGCGCGTGCCCATATAGGCGAGGTCGGCGCCCATGACGCGAGCGGCAGCGATATCGCGGCCCGTGGCGAGCGACCCGGACAGCACCAGCGTGCCGCGAAAGAAGGAGCGGACTTCGGAAAGCAGCGCAAACGGGTTGGTCGCGCCGGCATGGCCGCCGGCGCCGGCCGAGACGGCGATAATGCCGTCGACCCCCGCCTGCGCCGCTTTTTCGGCATGGCGGATGTTGATGACGTCATGGAAGACGAGCCCGCCATAGGCATGAACGGTATCGACCACGTCCCGCACCGCGCCGAGCGAGGTTATGACCAGCGGCACCTTATGCCTGGCGACGATCTCGAGGTCGGCGGCAAGGCGTGGATTGGACCTGTGAACGATCAGGTTCACCGCGAAGGGAGCGGCGCTGTCGCCGATGTCGGCCAGCTGCCCGCTTATCTCCTCCAGCCAGGCCGCGAAGCCTTCGCTGCTGCGCTGGTTCAGCGCCGGGAACGACCCGATCACTCCTGAACGGCAGACCTCGACGACGAGGTCCGGCCCCGAAACCAGGAACATCGGCGCTGCTATGACCGGCAGCCGCAACCGTTTCAGAAGAGCGTCCGCGATAGGCATCCCTCAAGCTCCGGAACGGGGCGTCAGGCCCAGCAGAAGGGTCGCGACACAACCGTCCGCGACCTCCTCCGCCGAGAGCGATCCAGCGGGGTCGTACCAGCGCGCGATCCAGTTCAGCGCGCCCGTCAGCGTGAACGTCACGATCTTGGGGTCGCCCGCGGCCAGCGAGCCGTCCCGCATCCCGTCGGCGACGACGCGCCGCACCGTATGATCGATCTCGCGCTTGAGGGCTCGAAACTGCGCCTTGGCCTGCGGCGACAGTTCGTGGTCGGCGGTGCGTGTGACGCAAATGCCGAAATCCTGCGTCATGATGATCGCATAGCGGCGCATCAGCGCCTTCAACCTGTCGAACCCGCTGCCGCCATTGCGCTCGACCGTCTCGGCGGCCACCCGGATCCCGTCCAGGCCCAGCCGGACGCATTCGAACAGTATTTCGTCCTTGTTCGCGAAATAGTGGTAGATCGTCGGCTTCGTCACATTCAACGACGCCGCCACCTCGTCCAGCGACGTGGCATGAAACCCCTTCCGGTTGAAAGATTGCACCGCCGCGTGGAGCACGGCCTCGCGTTTCACGGCGCGGTCCCGCTTCCTCTCATGCTTGGCCGGCCAGGGCGATGCAGGCTCCGCGAGTGAAAGCGCGCTCATCCGTTTTCCGATCGGTACCATGGTTACTCATCAGTAGTAATTTACTGGCGAGTAACCTGTCAATGGCTGCTCGGCATCTCGTCAGGGTCCGTGCGGTCGAGCGGTTCTGGGTTTTCCGGGAAACGGCGAACTGCTCTAAGCATTGCGTCTCCTGCCCTCCATGAGATCGAGCACGGCATGGGCTGCGTGGAGGACGTTGGTGCCCGGCCCGAAGACGGCGGCCACGCCGTGATCATGGAGGTACTTGTAGTCCTGGCGCGGCACGACGCCGCCAACCACCACAATGACGTCCGAGGCACCCTTTGCCTTGAGCGCCTCGACCAGTTGCGGAGCCAGGGTCTTGTGGCCGGCCGCCAGCGAGGACATGCCCACCACATGGACCTTCATCGTCGCCGCAAGGTCCGCCGCTTCCTGCGGCGTCTGAAACAGCGGCCCGGCGATGACCTCGAACCCGACATCCCCGAAGGCCGAGGCGATGACCTTGGCGCCGCGGTCGTGGCCGTCCTGGCCGAGCTTGGCCACCAATATCCTGGGCGCTTCTCCCCGGTCGGCCCGCAGGGCTTCGAGGCGCTTCACCAACATCTCGTATTCCGGCTCGCCGCGGTAGGCGGCATCATAGACCTTGCGCACCACCTTCGGGGCCGCGGCATGGTCGCCAAAGACCTTGCGCAGCACATCCGATATCTCGCCGACCGTTGCGCGGGCCCTGGCAGCCTCGACGGCGATCGCCAGGATATTGCCCTCGCCGGAGCGGGCGACCTGGCCCAGCGCGGCGAGTGCCTTCGCGACCTTTGCGGGATCTCGCTGGCGCCTGACCGTTTCGATGCGGGCGATCTGCGCGGCCCGCACCGCCTTGTTGTCGATGTCGAGGATGTCGAGTTGCGCTTCCTCTTCGAGTCTGTACCGGTTGACGCCGACGATCACCTCGTCGGCGCGGTCGATCGCCGCCTGCCTGCGGGTCGCGGCTTCCTCGATCATGCGCTTGGGCAGTCCCTCATGGACGGCCTTGGTCATCCCGCCCATGGCCTCGACCTCCTCGATCAGCGTCCAGGCGGCGTCGGCGAGCTCCTTGGTCAGGGTCTCGACATAGTAGGAGCCGGCCAGCGGATCGACCACCTTGGTCACACCCCGTCTCATGCTGCAGGATCAACTGCGTGTTGCGCGCGATGCGGGCCGAGAACTCGGTCGGCAGCGCGATCGCCTCGTCGAAGGAATTGGTGTGCAGACTCTGCGTGCCGCCCAGCACCGCGCTCATCGCCTCATAGGCGGTTCGCACGATGTTGTTGTAGGGATCCTGCTCCTGCAGCGAGACGCCCGATGTCTGGCAGTGGGTGCGCAGCATCAGCGAGGCAGCCTTCTTCGGCTGGAACTCCTCCATGATGCGGGTCCACAGCAGCCGCGCCGCGCGCAGCTTGGCAGCCTCCATGAAGAAGTTCATGCCGATGGCGAAGAAGAAGGACAGCCGGCCGGCGAAATCGTCGACGTCGAGGCCTTTCTTCAGTGCCGCGCGGACATATTCGCGCCCGTCGGCCAGCGTGAAGGCAAGCTCCTGCACCAGCGTCGCCCCGGCCTCCTGCATGTGATAGCCGGAGATCGAGATCGAGTTGAACTTGGGCATCTCCTTCGCCGTGTACTCGATGATGTCGGCGACGATCCGCATCGAGGGTTCCGGCGGGTAGATGTAGGTGTTGCGGACCATGAACTCCTTGAGGATGTCGTTCTGGATCGTGCCCGAGAGTTGTGCCCGCGGCACGCCCTGCTCCTCGCCCGCGACGATGAAGCTGGCGAGGATCGGGATCACCGCGCCGTTCATGGTCATCGACACCGAGACCTTGTCGAGCGGGATGCCGTCGAACAGGATCTTCATGTCCTCGACGGAATCGATGGCCACGCCGGCCTTGCCGACATCGCCCTCGACGCGCGGGTGATCGCTGTCATAGCCACGATGGGTGGCAAGGTCGAAGGCCACCGACACGCCTTGCTGGCCTGCAGCAAGCGCCTTGCGATAGAAGGCGTTGGAGGCCTCCGCCGTCGAGAAGCCCGCATATTGCCGGATCGTCCATGGGCGGCCGGCATACATGGTTGCACGCGGCCCGCGCAGGAACGGTTTTTGTCCCGGCAAGCCGCCGAGATAGTCGTTCCCCTCGAGATCCTGTGCCGTGTAGAGAGGCTTGACCTCCATGCCTTCCGGCGTGCGCCAGGCAAGCGTGTCCGGGTCGGCCTTGACCTCCCTCTCGGCGAGGGCGCGCCACTGCTGGAGCTTGTCGGCCATTACTCGAACTCCATGATGAGCTCGTCGACCGCGAGGCTGGCGCCGGCTCTTGCCGCGATCGCCTTCACCACCGCCCGACGCTCGGCGCGCAGCACGTTCTCCATCTTCATGGCCTCGACAGTCGCAAGCGTCTGCCCGGCCTCGACCGTGTCGCCCACCTGCACCGCGAGCGAGGTGATGATGCCGGGCATCGGACACAGCAGCATCTTCGAGGTGTCAGGCGGCGTTTTCACCGGCATCAGCCGGGCAAGCTCGGCCACGCGTGGCGAGCGCACGAACGCGGTGACGTCGATGCCACGCCAGCGCAGGCGCAGGCCGGAGCCGTCGAGCGACACCTTCACGCCCACCGCCTCGCCGTTGACCACAAAGGCGGCATGACTATCGCCCGGCAGCCAGTCGCTCGACACGGTGAGGCTCGGCCCATCGGCAAAGGCGACGAGGGCGCTCGCCTCGTCCTGAAACATCGCGAACGCAAATTCACAATCGGCCACCGTCGCCATCCAGTCCTTGCCAATGCCGCGCGGATGATTGGCGAGAGCGCCCGAAATCTGTGCCGACCGGCGAACGATCCTCGCATTGATGAAGGCCGCGACGGCCGCCAGCAGACGCGCCTGGGCATCATCCGGCCCGACGCCCTGAAAACCGTCCGGGAACTCTTCCGCGATATAGGCCGTGGTCAGCCGGCCCTCGCGGAAGCGCGGCTGCGCCATCACCGCCGACAGGAACGGAAGGTTGTGACCGATGCCTTCGACCTCGAAATCGTCGAGCGCACGGGCCATCGCGTCGATCGCCGCGCCACGCTCCGGCGCCCAGGCGCAGAGCTTGGCGATCATCGGATCGTAATACATCGAGATCTCGCCGCCCTCGAACACGCCGGTGTCGTTGCGCACGACCGTGCCGTCGTCGCGCCGCCCCTCGACCGGCGGCCGGTAGCGAGTCAGGCGTCCGATGGACGGCAGGAAGTTGCGATAGGGATCCTCGGCATAGAGCCGGCTTTCGATCGCCCAGCCGTTGAGCTTCACATCGTCCTGGCCAAAGCGCAGCTTTTCGCCGGCGGCGATGCGTATCATCTCCTCGACGAGGTCGAGGCCGGTGACCAGTTCCGTCACCGGATGCTCGACCTGAAGCCGGGTGTTCATCTCGAGGAAGTAGAAATTCTTCGTGCCGTCGACGATGAACTCGACCGTGCCGGCCGAGAAATAGCCGACCTCGCGCGCCAGCGCGACGGCCTGCTCGCCCATGGCCTTGCGGGTAGCTGGATCGAGGAATGGCGACGGCGCTTCCTCGATGACCTTCTGGTTGCGCCGCTGGATCGAGCATTCGCGCTCGCCGAGATAGACGATATCGCCGTGCTGGTCGCCCAGCACCTGGATCTCGATATGACGCGGCTCGGTGACGAATTTCTCGATGAAGATGCGGTCGTCGCCGAAGGAGGCCTTGGCCTCGTTCCTTGACGACTGGAACCCCTCACGCGCCTCTGCGTCGTTCCAGGCGATGCGCATGCCCTTGCCGCCGCCACCGGCGGACGCCTTGATCATTACCGGATAGCCGATCAATGCTGCGATGCGCGCGGCTTCGTCCGCGTCCTCGATCAGGTCCATATGACCGGGCACGGTGGAGACTCCGGCCGCCGCGGCGATGCGTTTGGAGGTGATCTTGTCGCCCATTGCCTCGATCGCCGCCACCGGCGGGCCGATGAAGGCGATGCCGGCATCCTTGAGCGCATCGGCGAAATTGGCGTTCTCCGACAGGAAGCCATAGCCGGGATGCACCGCGTCAGCGCCAACGGCCTTTGCCGCGTCGACGATCTTGCCGATGACGATATAGGATTGGTTGGACGGCGATGGCCCGATATGGATCGCCTCGTCGGCCATCTTGACATGCAGCGCGTCGCGATCGGCATCCGAATAGACCGCCACGGTTGCTATGCCGAGCTTCTTCGCTGTCTTGATGACCCGGCAAGCGATCTCGCCCCGGTTGGCGATGAGGATTTTCCTGAACATTATCGCTCGACCACGAACATTTCCGACGCGCCTTGGCGTGCCCATTTCAGCGCTGAACGCTCCAGTGTCCTGGGCACGTCGATCACGCACAGGCACCAGTCCATCTCGCCATGGTGATCCACCCATTCGAGGAGCCTTTCGGCGCCAAGTCTTTCGGGTCGAAGCCGGGCGGCCAGCTGCCGCGGGGTCGAACAGAGAATTCCGTCAATCTGGACCTGCGTGCACATGGACCCTCACAGCGGCATGGTGTCGTGCTTCTTCCAGCGCGGCTCGAGGCTCTTGCCACGCAGCGCGGCAAAGGCGCGGGCGATGCGCTTGCGCGAGGAATGCGGCATGATCACCTCGTCGATGAAGCCGCGTTCGGCCGCCACGAACGGGTTGGCGAAGCGTGTCTCGTACTCCCTGGTCCGCGCCGCGATCTTGTCCGCGTCGGCGAGTTCCGAGCGATAAAGGATCTCGGTCGCGCCCTTCGCGCCCATCACGGCGATCTCGGCGGTCGGCCAGGCATAGTTCACGTCGGCGCCGATATGCTTGGAGGCCATCACGTCATAGGCGCCGCCATAGGCCTTGCGCGTGATCAGCGTCACCATCGGCACTGTGGCCTGCGAATAGGCAAACAGAAGCTTGGCGCCGTGCTTGATGACGCCGCCATATTCTTGGCTCGTGCCCGGCAGGAAGCCCGGCACGTCGACCAGCGTCAGCAATGGAATGCTGAAGGCATCGCAGAAACGCACGAAGCGCGCGGCCTTGCGGCTGGAATCGATGTCGAGGCATCCCGCCAGCACCATAGGCTGGTTGGCGACGACGCCCACGGTCTGGCCCTCGAGGCGCAGGAAGCCGGTGATGATGTTCCCGGCGTAGGCTTGGCTGATTTCGAAGAAATCGCCCTCGTCGGCGATGGCCAGGATCAGTTCCTTGATGTCGTAAGGCTTGTTGGCGCTGTCGGGCACCAGCGTATCCAGCCGCATGTCGAGGCGCGCCGGATCGTCGTGGAAGGGCCTGACCGGCGGCTTGTCGCGATTGTTGAGCGGCAGGAAGTCGAACAGCCTGCGGATCGCCTCCAGCGCCTCGACGTCGTTCTCGAAAGCGCCGTCGGCCACGGAGGATTTTTGCGTGTGCGTGCCAGCGCCGCCGAGTTCCTCCGCCGTGACGATCTCGTTGGTCACGGTCTTCACCACATCCGGGCCGGTGACGAACATGTAGGAGGTGTCGCGCACCATGAAGATGAAGTCGGTCATGGCCGGCGAATAGACGGCGCCGCCGGCGCACGGCCCCATGATCACGGAGATCTGCGGCACCACGCCGGAGGCGTCCACGTTGCGCTTGAAGACATCGGCATAGCCGGCGAGCGAATCCACGCCTTCCTGGATGCGCGCGCCGCCGGAATCGTTGAGACCGATGACAGGCGCGCCGTTCTTCACGGCCATATCCATGATCTTGCAGATCTTCCTGGCGTGCGTCTCCGACAGCGAGCCGCCAAGGACGGTGAAGTCCTGGCTGAAGACATAGACCATGCGGCCGTTGATCGTGCCCCAGCCGGTGACGACGCCATCGCCGGCGATCTTCTGGTTCGCCATCCCGAACTCGGTCGCCCGGTGGGTGACGTACATGTCGTATTCCTCGAAGGACCCCTCATCGAGAAGCACTTCGAGCCGTTCGCGCGCCGTCAGCTTGCCCTTCGCATGCTGAGCGTCGATGCGCTTCTGGCCGCCGCCAAGGCGCGCTTCAGCGCGGCGCGCCTCCAACTGCTCCAGCACCGCCCGCATCAGCGTCCCGCCTTGTTGTCGAACCCGACGTTGCCGGGGGCGAACGACCGCACCGCCTGCAATGGGACTATATCGAGCGCCGCGGCCCGATGGGGCGCACGCAAGGTCGAAACGATTGTCGTCATGTCTTCCCCATCGGTCCGGGATCGGGGCAGACAGCTAGCGCTCGGGCGGGTTGGAGAAAACGGTTGAAAAGGCGCAAAAGCTATGTAAGCATTTTTGCAAATAGAAAAATGCGAAATTGCAAAAATGGCACCCTCGAAACTCTTTATCGGCCGCAAGATCCGCGAACTGCGTGAGGCGAACAAGGCGACCCAGGCTGTCTTCGCCGAGAGACTGGGTATCTCGACCAGCTATCTCAACCAGATCGAGAACAACCAGCGCGCCGTCTCGGCCTCGGTGCTGCTGTCGCTGGCCGAGAAATTCCGGGTCGACCTGTCCGCCTTTTCCGGCAGCGACAGCGACCGGCTGCTCTCGGCGCTGAGCGAGGCGCTGGCCGATCCGCTGTTCGACGTATTGTCGCCGGGATCGCAGGAGTTGAAGCTGGTGGCGCAGAGCGCGCCCGCCTTCGCCCATGCGCTGCTCGCCTGCCATCAGGCCTACCGGCGCAACAGCGAGCAGCTTGCCAGCATCGACGACCAGATGGTGCGCACCGACAGCTTTTCCGAGCCGACGCCTTATGAGGAGGTGCGCGACTTCTTTCATTTCGTCGACAATTACATTGACGAACTGGATATGGCAGCCGAGAGCCTCGCCGGCGATCTGCGGATCGGCGAGCAGGACGGCATCGCCGCCATGGCGGAGCACCTGGAAAAGCGGCACGGGGTGCGCGTTGCCGGTTCGGGCGAGGACAGCGAAACGCTGCGCCGCTATGACAGCAAGGCCAAGGTGCTCTATCTCAGTCCCTATCTGGACAGCGCCTCGCGCGCCTTCCAGCTTGCTTTCCAGATCGCCGCGCTGGAGCGACGGGCAGAGGTCGATGCGATCATCGCGCGCGCCGGTTTCCGTACGGCCGAGGCCGGCGACATCTGCCGTATCGGCCTCCGCAATTATTTTGCCGGGGCGCTGGTGTTGCCCTATGGGCGCTTTCTCGCCGCGGCAAAGGAAGTACGGCACGACATAGAATTGCTGGCGGCGCGCTTCGGCGCCAGTCTCGAACAGGTGGCGCACCGGCTCTCCACCTTGCAGCGGCCTGGGCAGAAGGGCGTGCCCGTCTTCTTCGCCCGCATCGACAGGGCCGGCAACATCACCAAGCGCCATAGCGCCGCGAAGCTGCAATTCGCCCGCTATGGCGCGGCTTGCCCATTGTGGAATGCCTACGACGCCTTCGAGACCCCTGGCCGGTTCGTGCGTCAGCTCGCCGAGATGCCGGACGGCGCGCGCTATCTGTCCATCGCCACGGAGATTTCCAAGCGCAGCGGCGGCTTTACCGCGCCGCAACGGCGCTATGCGATCGCGCTTGGCTGCGAAGTCTCCCATGCCGACGACTTCGTCTATGCCGACGGCCTCAACCTGGCCGGCCGGGCAGGTTTCCAACCGATCGGCATCTCCTGCCGCATCTGCGAGCGGGTGAACTGTGGCCAACGCGCCGTGCCGCCGCTGAAACGGCGCCTGCGCGTCGAACATGACGTGCGGACAACCCTTCCGTACCAGATCACGTAGTCCTATGCCGGGGCATGATGAGGGGCCAAGGGCGAAACGCCCGCTCTTCGAGGGGTGATCGGCTAAGAAGCCGATTTATGCCCGGCCTTGCGCGCCTCGCCGACCGAGGTACGTTGTTCCTCGACGAGGTCGCCGACATCCCCCTGCCCGCCCAGACCGCGCTGCTGCGCTTCCTCGATTCCATGGAAGTCCGCGCGATCGGCGGACAGCACACGCACAGGGTGGATGTGCAGATCGTTTCCGCCACCAACCGCGATCTTGGCGAGATGATCGCCGGGCGAAGCTTCCGCGCCGATCTGCTCTATCGGCTCAACGCCTTCACGCTGCATCTGCCGCCCCTGGGAGCACGTTCGGATTTCGCGCTGATCGTGCGGCACCTGATGCGCAAGCTTGCGCCGGACGCGGCGATCACCGACGCAGCGATCACCGCGCTTTCGCTGCGCAAGTGGCCCGGCAACATCCGCGAGCTTCAGGCAGCGCTGCAGCGCGCCCTGGTCCGCGGCGCGGACTACGTCGACGAAGGGTCTTTCGACGATCACCCGCTCCAGGAAGAAACGGACAGTTGCCCAACCTGCCGCGGACATCCACTCGACGAGAGCAGGTGTCGCGACATTCGCAGGACCTATCGCGAGGCTTCCGAAAATATTTCGGAAACGACGCGCCGGCTCGGCCTTTCGCGAACGACCGTCTACAAGCATCTCGGCTTGTAATCAGCGCTGCCCGTCTCGAAGATTTCGATAAAACTTGCGCTCATCTCAGCTTAGAGCTCCAGGCGAAGTTTGCTGGCGCGACCGTCATTGGCCGCGAACCAGCCCGGATGTCCGTTACGCCGGCAATGTCTCCGATGCGCACTGCATCGAAATCAGTCAGCGATGCGGCCCAGGCTCGAACCACTGCGATCAGCGGCCAGGATGTCATCCAGCCAGCGTGGATCCATCTGTGGGACGGCGGACAACAACGCTTTCGTATAAGGATGATCCGGCGCAACCATGACGGCGCTCCTGGGGCCCTGCTGCACGATCTTGCCGCGCTGCATGACCACGACTTCGTCGGCTATGGCGTTCACGGTTGCGATGTCATGGGTGATGAAGATGTAGGATTTGCCGAGTTCCTTCTGCAGCCGAAGCAACAGCTTGAGGATCTGCTCCTGGACGAGCTGGTCGAGCGCCGAAGTGATCTCGTCGCAGATGAAAACATCCGGATCGGCCGCGATCGCCCTGGCGATGGAGACGCGCTGCTTTTGCCCGCCCGACAGTTCGGACGGGAAGCTGGTGAGGTATCTCCGCGGCAGTTCGACCGTTTCCAGCAGGTCGGCCACCCGGCGCGCGCATTGCTGCCCCCTCTGGCCGGTGTGCAGGGTGACCAAGCGGCCGACGATATCCATAACGGTCTGGCGCGGGTTGAGGGCATTGTCGGCCGATTGGTAGATCATCTGGATGCGCCGCAATTGGTCGACGTCGCGGCTTCGGAACGACCGGGCCAACTTCTGGCCGTTCAGGCTGACCGAACCGCCGGCAGCCGGCAGCAGCCCGGCTATGACGCGGGCGAGCGTGGACTTGCCCGAGCCGGACTCGCCGACGATTGCCAGAGTACGCCCTTTGGGCAAAACCAGGCTGACGTCGTCCAGCACCTTCGCTTGTCCGTAATGGGCAACGATATGCTCTACGTCGAGGATCGGAGGTGCTTGCGGAACCGCTTCCTTTTCCAGGGACCGCACGGCCCATAGCGAACGGGTGTATTCCTGCTGGGGCCTTTCCAGCATCAGTCCGGTCTGCTGCTCCTCGACGAGCTCGCCATAACGCAAGACCATGATGCGATGCGCCATCTGGGCGACAACGGCAAGGTCGTGGGTGATATAGAGCGCGGCCGTATGGTGATCGTTGACGATCCGGCGGATGGACGCCAGCACCTCGACCTGCGTGGTCACATCGAGCGCGGTCGTCGGCTCGTCGAACACGATCAGGTCCGGTTTGCACATCATTGCCATGGCCGTCATCGCGCGCTGCAATTGCCCGCCGGACAACTGATGCGGGAAACGTCCGCCGATCGTGTTCGGATCGGGCAACTGCATCTCGGCAAAGAGCGAGCAGGCCCGGGCCTCCGCCTCCTTGCGTGAGGTCGCGCCGTCGCGCATGGCGCACTCAACGGCCTGATCCATCAGCGTGTGCGCGGGATTGAAGGAGGCCGAGGCGCTTTGCGCGACATAGGCGATCCGCGTGCCGCGAAGCCTGCGCCGGGCGTCCTCATCCAGAGCCAGCATGTCCCGGCCACCGAAGAGAACTTCTCCCGAAGCTACGCGGCATCCGGAGCGGGTGAAGCCCAGCGCGGCCAGGCCGAGCGTGGATTTGCCCGCTCCCGATTCTCCGATGATGCCGAGGACTTCCCCTCGCCGCAGCGACAGGCTGATGCCCTTGACGATCGGTTGCCAGGCGCCGTCGGTGTCGGCCTCGACCCACAGGTCCCGGATGTCGAGGATCGTGTCGGAAGCCTGCGACCGCAATGACGGTTCAGCTATCATTGCGCAGTCCGCTCGTGACATCCAGGAACCAGTCTATGACGAAGTTGATGCTTACGGTCAGGATCGCGATCGCCGCGGCCGGAAGAAGGGGCGTGATATTGCCGTAGCTGATGAACGTCGCGCTCTCGCGCACCATCGTGCCCCAATCCGCGGATGGCGGCTGGATACCGAGGCCGAGAAAGGAGAGAGCCGAGATGGTCAGGAACACGAAGCAGAAGCGCAGCCCGAATTCCGCCAGGAGCGTCGGAAGCACGTTGGGAAGGATTTCCTTGGTGACGATCCACCAGGTGCTTTCCGCGCGCAGATAGGCCGCCTCGATATATTCCATCACCACGACGTTGCGGGCGAGCAAGCGGGACAGACGGAAAATCTGAGTGGCGTTGAGCATGGCGATGATCAACACGATGCTGGTGATGGATGACCCGAACAGGGCCAGCAGAATGAGCGCGAAAATCAGTTGCGGGATCGCCATCAGCGTGTCGGCGACCACCGACAGGACATTGTCGAACCAAGGCGACGAGATAGCCGAGAAAATGCCCAGCCCCGCCCCCACGACAAATGCGAGCGAGGTTGTGATGAAGGCGATACCGACGGAATTTCGCGCGCCGTAAATCAGGCGGCTCAGCACATCGCGCCCCATTTGATCGGTACCGAGCAGATGCGCGACGCTCCATGCAGCGAACGGTTCGCTGGAAACCACGTCGGACTCGCCGAAAGGCGCCAGCAGGGGCGCGAACACCGCCATGGCGACATAGATTGCAATCACGACCAGGCCGATCCGGGCTGAAAGCGGCGTCTTCCTGAGGCCATCGCGAAACAACGATAGACGAGAGCGGCGATACCTGATCGGCGAGGTGTCGCCGCCCTGTCGGTTGGCTTGGAAGGTCATCGTGGATGAGCCAGTCTGGGGTTCGTGGCGATCGCGACTATGTCTGCCAACAGGTTCAAAAGGACATAAGCCGTGGCGAAGATGAGCGCACAGGCCTGAACGACCGGAATATCGCGTGAGCGGACGGCGTCCACCATCGCCTGGCCGATGCCCGGATAGACGAAGACGACTTCCACCACGACCACGCCGACGATCAGATAGGCCAGGTTGAACGCCACGACGGCCGCGATGGGCGCCCATGCGTTAGGCAACGCGTGGCGAAGGACGATGTCGCGCGTTGTGACACCCTTCAGCTTCGCCATTTCGACATATGGCGCGGAAAGCAGGTTGATGATCGCGGCCCGCGTCATGCGCATCATGTGGGCGATGATCCCGAGGCTGAGCGTCGCGATCGGCAAGGCGAGGCGCAGCGCGATCTCGGATGCCGTCATGTTCGGCGTTATGCGCGCCAGCGAATAGAAGATCGGCAGCTTCACGGCGAAGAGGAGCATGAGGACATAAGCGACGAAGAACTCCGGAAACGATATGCCGACAAGCGTGACCGTGTTGAGCAGGCGATCCACCCAACTGTTGCGGCGGATCGCGGCGATCATGCCGAGCGCCAGGGCAAGCGGGACGCAGCAGATCGCGGTTATGGCCGCCAGGAAAAGCGTATTCTTCAGACGCGGGCCGACAATGCTGACGACCGTCCGCGGTGTGCCGGAGCCTGAGGAGAACGACATCCCCAGATCTCCAGTGAGGGTCTTGCCGATCCATTTCGCATAGCGCTCCGGCAGGGGGCGGTCCAAGCCGATCGATTTCTGAAAGTTGGCGACCGTCTCCGGCGTCGCCGCGCGGCCCAGGGCGACCTTGGCGAAGTCGCCGGGCAGAACCGCGATCGCCGCGAAGATGATTAGGGAGACGAGGAACAGGGTGACGAAACCGGATCCGACCCTGATAAGCGCCGTTCTCGCCAAAGGTGGAAGGTTCAGCCGCTGCAACAATCTGGCCTTTCGAAAATCGGCTGGCGACAAAGCGCCAGCCATCCGGTCGGGTGAGACGCGTCAGGCCCGCGGTCAGGCCAGCCACCAGCGCTCCGCCATCCGGAAATTGTCGCATTGAAGCATATTGCCGATCTTGCCGTGGGTGATCTTCTTCGACAGCGCGTCCATGAACAGCGCATATGCGATGACGAGCGCTCCGCCGTCGTCGTGCAGGATCTGCTGCATCTCGCCGTACATCGCCTGACGCTTGGTCTTGTCGGACTCCGCCCTAGCCTTGACGAGAAGTTCATCGAAACGTCCATTGCTCCAGGCGGTATCGTTCCAGGGCGCGCCGGTCGCGTAGGTCGTCGTGAACAGGGAATCCAGCGTCGGCTTGCCCAGCCAGTCGACGCCCACGAAGGGCTTGTGCTGCCAGACATTATCCCAATAGCCATCGTCCGGCTCACGGATGACGTTGATATCGATGCCCGCCTTGGCAGCATGTTCCTTGAACAGCAAAGCGGCATCGATCGCGTTCGGGAAGGCGGTTTCGGCGACGGAAAGATCCACCGACAGCGTGGTTAGTCCCGCCTTTGCCAGATACGCCTTGGCCTTGGCGACATCATATTCATGGATCGGCTCGGGATTCACCGCGAAAGCGATCTGGGGAGCGGCCGGATCGTCGTTCGCGACCTTGGCGTTGCCCAGGAACGCCTTGTTGATGACGTCGTTTCGATCGATGGCGTGCTTCAGGGCCTGACGCACATCCGGATTGTCGAATGGCGCGGTCTTGGTGTTCATGCTGAAGCTGAAGTGGCGCAGCCCGCTCACCCGGGTGATCTCGATATCCGGATTCTGCTCGAGCATCTTGAGCGTCTTTATGTCGACATCGACCATGTAATCGATCTCGCCGGTCAGCAAGGCATTGGTGCGGGCGGCGACGTCGATGATGTTGACGAATTCGATCGCGTCGAAATAGGGCTGACCGGGCTTATGATAGGCGGGATTGCGCTTCATGCGCACCGAAATGCCCGGCTGGTTGTCATCGATCATGTAGGGGCCGGTCGCGACGCCCTTCTCCCAGGCGACGCCGCCTTCAGGCTTGGCCGGCAAGATCACCAGATGAACGTCCGCGGTGAGGTAAGGGAAGTCCGCGTTCCCACCGCTCAAGGTGAAGACCACCTTGCGGTCGCCATCGGCCTTGATGTCCACGATCGAATCGACCAGCGCCTTCACAGCCGACGACGAAGACGGCCCCATATGATGGCGGTAGGACTGGATGACGTCATTGGGCGTGACGGGCGTGCCATCATGGAACTTGAGGCCCGGCCTCAGCGTGTAGGTCCAGACCTTGAGATCGTCCGAGGGGGCGAAGCTCTCCGCGAGGTCGGGCGCTGCCGCGCCCTCCACGTCCAGTTCCGTCAGCGCGTTGCACAGCGTGCCGCCGAAGATCACCTGCGTATAAGAGTTCTGCCAGGTCGCCGGATCGTAGGAATCCGTCTGCGTGCCGTCATTGATGGCGAACTTCACCGAGCCACCCTGCTTGGGCTCGGCGCGCGCCACGGAAGTCTGCGCCATAAGCGATGCGCTCAAAGCCAGCATGCCAACGGCGCCCATGAACTGGCGACGGGTCGCCGTGAACCCGGCGAGGCCCCGATCCTGCTTGTCCTGCATGTCATTCCCCTTTGTTTTTTTGCTCTTTGAAGGCGGCACCCGTTCGATCCGGAACCGGCACCCGCCTTTTTCATCTGGCTCGCAATATCAGTTTCGAAATCTGATCGGTCAATAAAAATATGATCGATCAATCAAAAAAATCTCCCGAAAACACCATTGACGACAATCACATAAAGTTCATAGCATCGCATATGGGATCAAAAAAAAATGAGATATCGAACCATAGCGCGCAGCGCCGCAAGCAGTTGCTGGAGGCCGCTTGCGCGGTGATAGCCAGACGCGGCCTGTCCGGAATCACGGTCAACGACATCGCCAACGAAGCCGGGTGCAGCTATGGCGTCATCGCCTTTCACTTCAAGACGAAGGAACGCCTGCTGCTTGCCGCCCTCAATGTCGTGGCCAGCAAGTATGAGGCGGTTTGGTCCGAGGCCATGGCGGCCGCTCCGAGCTCTCCCGCCGAGCGGTTGCGCATCCTGCTTGAAGTCGATTTCGATCCAAGGATAGCCAGGGCGGCCGATCTTGCGGTCTGGATGGCCTTCTGGGACGAGGCTCCGCGTGTCACTGCCTATAAGAGGCGCTGCAGCGAGCTGAAACGCCGATCCCTGCAGTCGATTACCGACCTGGTCTCGGAACTTGCCACGCTCAGGTCTCTCGACATCAACGTCGAAGCGGTGTCCCAGGGCCTTTATGCCATCACCGACGGCTGCTGGATATTCGGGCACGTCACCGGCCAGAACGGCCCCCAGGACCGCAAGCGCTACAGGCAGATTTGCCTGACATTCCTGTCGGCATTCTTCCCGGACGATTTCAGCCCGATGCCTGTTGCATCGCCTCGCTGAAGCGGCCCGCCCAATCGGCAACAACACACAACAAGACAAGAGAAGACAGTGCACATGTATTCAGAGACCGGATCCCAGTGGAATGTCGCGGAACTGGAAAGCGCCGCGCACCGCCACCTCATCAGCCCTGCGGAGGAACTGGCCAAGCTTGGCACCGCCGGCGGCCGGCCTCTGTTCACTTCGGCCGACGGCATCTACATCACCGACAGTCGCGGCCGCAGGATGATCGACGGCCCTGCCGGAATGTGGTGCACGCAGGTCGGCTACAACTGCAAGCCCATTGCCGATGCGATCGCCGCGCAGGCGCTGCGCATCTGCTACAATTCGCCCTGGTATTCCCTGAACGGCCCGTCGGCCGAGCTGGCAAGGCGCATTTCCGAATTCGCTCCGGGCGACCTCAACCATGTGTTCTTCACCACCGGCGGCTCGTCGGCGGTGGATTCGGCGCTTCGCTTCGTCCAGTTCTTCAACAATGTGCTGGGGCGTCACAGCAAGAAGAAGATCATCTGCCGTATCGACGGCTACCACGGAAGCTCGCATCTTACCGCGGCCTGCTCGGGCCGCGCCGGAAACCGCCCCAATTTCGACCTGGAGCTGGATAACGTCACCTTCATCTCGGCGCCGAACCGCTACCGCCATCCGCAGGGCGGCGACGAGGCCGCTTTCCTCGAATTCCTAGTGGCCGAGTTCGAAGAGCGGATCGAGAGCCTCGGCCCGCAGAATGTCGGCGCCTTCCTGGCCGAGCCCGTGCTGGCTTCGGGCGGCGTCATCGTGCCGCCCAAGGGTTATCATCGCCGCTTCCGCGATATCTGCCGCAAGCACGACATCCTCTATATCTCCGACGAGGTCGTGACCGGCTTCGGCCGCTGCGGCGAATGGTTCGCGTCCGAGAAGGTGTTCGACATCGTTCCCGACATCATCACCTTCGCCAAGGGCGTGACTTCGGGCTACGTGCCGCTGGGCGGCTTCGTCATTTCGGACGCCGTGCTGGGTCGCATATCGGGCGAGAACGCGAAGGGAAGCGCCTACACCAACGGCTACACCTATAGCGGCCATCCTGTGAGCTGCGCCGCGGCGCTCGCCAACATCGAGGTCATCGAGCAAGAAGGGCTGCTCGAACATGTCCGCGAAATCGCTCCCTATTTCCAGGAGCAGTTGCGCAAGCTCGGCGAGATTCCCCTTGTCGGCGACGCGCGCGGCATCGGTCTCCTGGGTTGCGTCGAATGCGCCACCGATCCGCACGCGCCGGCCGCGACGGATTTCGACAAGGCCGTCGCGCTGCGCATCGATCGGCTTTGCTACGAAAACGGCCTGATCGTGCGGCCTATCGGCAGCATGTGCGTGCTCTCGCCGGCGCTGATCATCAAGAAGGAAGAGATCGACACCATGATCTCGATCCTGCGCGACAGCATCGAGAAAGTGCAGGGAGAGATCCGGGCGGAAGGCAGGTTCTGAACGACGCCCGTTTCCGTACCTCCGCTCCAGAGCAAGCACGAGCCATGGATCCGGCAATGCCCCAGTCACATTCGTCTTCGAGCGCGCCAGCAGGCGGCAAGGATCCCCTGCTGCAGCCGCTGACCATCAAGAAGCTGGTGCTGCGCAACCGCATCATGAGCACCAGCCACGCCTCCTTCATGGAGGAAGGCGGCTTCCCGCTGGAACGTTACCAGCGCTATCACGAGGAGAAGGCCAAGGGCGGGCTGGCCCTGACCATGTTCGGCGGCTCCTCCATGGTGGATGTGGATTCGAACTGGGGCGGCGGACAGATCAACATCGCCACCGATGAGATCATCCCGCACCTGCAGCAGTTCTCGCAGCGCATCCATGCCCACGGCGCGGCGCTGATGTGCCAGATTTCGCATCTGGGTCGCCGCGCGGACGCCACGACCAGCAATTGGCTGCCGGCAATCGCTCCCTCCCGATCGCGCGAGACGCAGCATCGCGCCTTCTCCAGGGAAATGGATGAATATGACATTGCGCGCGTCGTCAAAGCCTATGGCGACGCGGCCGCGCGCTGCGTGGAGGGAGGCCTGGACGGCGTCGAGACGCTGACCGGAGGCCACCTGATCGGCCAGTTCTTCTCGCCGCGCACCAATTTCCGCACCGACCGCTTTGGCGGCTCGGTGGAAAATCGCGTTCGCTTCGGCCTCATGGTGCATGAGGAAATCCGCAGGCGCGTCCGCGACGACACTGTCGTCAGCATGCGCTTCGTCATCGACGAGGCGAGCGAGGACGGCCTGAATTTCGAGGACTGCCTCGAGATCGCGCGGATCTTCGAACGCGAAGGGCTTATCGACGTGTTCAACTGCATATTCGGCAGGATGGATACGGTCATCGCGCTGGCCGAACAGAACATGCCGGGCATGTCGCAGCCTCTCTCCCCTTTCCTCTCACGGGTCGGGATGTTCCGGCAGCATACCAAGCTTCCGGTCTTCCATGCCGCCCGCATAACCGACCTCGCCACGGCGCGGCACGCCATTCGTGACGGGCTGCTCGACATGGTCGCCATGACGCGCGCCCACATGGCGGACCCGCAGATCGTCAACAAGCTGATGCGCGGCGAGGAAGACCGCATCCGCCCCTGTGTTGGCGCCTCCTATTGCATGCACAAGAAGGTGAACTGCATCCACAATCCGGCCTCGGGCCGCGAGACGATTTTGCCGCAGGTCATCGAACCAGCCGATCACAGCCGCAAGGTGGTTGTCGTCGGCGGCGGCCCCGCCGGCCTCGAAGCCGCGCGTGTGTGCGCCGAACGCGGCCATCGGGTGGTGCTTTTCGAAGCGTCGAGCAAGCCCGGCGGGCAGGTTCTGCTCGCCTGCCGCGCGACCTGGCGCAGGGACCTGATCGGCATCGTCGACTGGCGGGTATCCGAACTGGAGCGTCTTGGCGTGGACGTGCGCTGCGACGTCTACGCCAGCGATGCCGATGTGCTGGCCGAGAAACCGGACAGCGTCATCGTCGCTACCGGCGGCCTGCCGGACCTCGATTGGCTGCCTGGCGCGGAGCATTGCGAAAACATCTGGGACGTGTTGAGCGCCAGCACCCATCAGGGGGGAGACGTCATGCTCTATGACGGAACCGGCAGGCACGAAGGAATATCGACGGCGCTGCACCTGGCCGAGCAGGGAGCGTCCGTCCATCTCGTCACCATCGACGACAGCCTCGGGCAGGAGATCGAATATTCCTCGCGCGCGGTCTACCGCAAGCAATTCCGCCAGCGCGGCATAAAGGTGACCGTCGACCACCATCTTGTCAGGGTCGAACGCAACGGCTCCAACCTCCTGAACGCTGTCTTCAGGCACGAGCTGACCGGACAGGAACTGGAGATTTCCGCCCCTCGCATCATCGTCGAGCGCGGCACGCAGCCTCTCGACGAGGTCTTCAACGCGCTCCGCGATCTCTCCAGCAACAAGGGCGTGACCTCGCTGCCGGCGCTAATCAGCCCAACAGAAGCGCGAGAGGTCACTGACACTGGAGGATTCGAGCTGCACCGCATAGGCGATGCTGTTGCCAGCAGGAACATCCACGCCTCCATCTACGAGGCATTCCGCCTGTCGCTCACCCTATGAACCAGGCCTCGTCGTTTCAGGTCGCCGTGATCGGCGGCGGGATCACCGGCGCCAGCGCCGCCAACCATCTGGCCGCTGCCGGTTTCCGAACCGTGCTTCTCGAGCGCGGAGATTTCGCCTCCGGCACGTCGAGCCGCTCCAGCCGCCTGCAGCATTGCGGCTTGACGTATTTCTCGCCCGGACGCTCGATCTGGAATTTCCTTCTCAATCCCCGCATGGCGATCGAGCATCTCGAACTGGCAAGGCGCGCGATGCGCGACCGATCGCGTTTCGTTCGGGCGACGCCGGAACGGGTGCGCCCCGTGCGCTTCTACACACCGCTCTATCGCAACGACGGCATCCCGGCCTGGAAGGCACGGCTGGGCTTCCGGTTGCTCGAACTGCTCGATCCCGGTGGCGTGCCACTCGATTTCGAGCTGCTCCGTTCCGAAGAGGCGGCAAGTGAACCCGCGCTTCGCCACCTGCGTGACAGGCAGGACCTGGTCGGCGCGGTCAAGTTCACCGAGTACCAGTTCGACTGGCCCGAGCGCATCTGCCTCGACACCGTCATGAATGCCCGCGATTGCGGCGCGCAGGTGCGCAATTACGCCGAGGTCGTCGCCATCAGACAGGCTGCGGATGGCAGGTGGCATCTCGATGTCGCCGACAGGCGCGGCCGAGCCGAGGAGGCCAAGTCCGTGTCGACGGTGGTCGCCGATTGCATCGTCAACGCGACCGGCGCCTGGGTCGATGAAACAGCGTCCCGATGCGGCCTTTCCGTCCCTCGCGTGAACCAAGGGCTGAAGGGAACCAACATCGTCGTGCGCCTGCCGGACGAATTCCGCAGTCTGGCGGTAGAGACCGCCTGCCCGATGGCAATCCCTTCTATGTCATCCCCTGGGGCAACCTGCATTATTTCGGGCCGCGCGACGAACCATGCGACCCATCGCCGGATGGTTTTCGCGCCGACGAACCGACCATACTCGCGCTCCTTCAGGATTTCAGGTCGGTCTTTCCGTCCCTTCCCATCGCGCGCGAAGATGTCCTCTACAGCTGGGCCGGGGTGCGGCCCAGAACAGCGCGCGCGGGCCATCCGGACGGCTGCGAGGCGGTTCTTCTGCACGATCTGTCAAAACCGGGCGGGGCAGCCTACTACACCTATACAGGCGGCCTGTTGATGACGCATCGGAACGCCGGCGCCAGCATCGCCGAGGCGGTGTCGAAGCGCATCCGGCCCGAGCATCCCCGCCGCCCCGTCTCCTACGCTGCCCGGACCGCCAAGCCTGCCTCGGCAAACGACCATTCCACCTTGGGCGAGACGGGAATCGACATCGAGCATTTGCGACAGGTTGCCCGCGAGGACATGGTTTTCCATCTCGACGACCTCCTGTTTCGGCGCTTTCCGCTCGGATGGTCGGAGCGGCTCGGCCTGGATATCGCTCGGCAAGCGGCCGAGGCGATTGCCGACCTCATGGGCTGGTCGCCAGCCGATGTCACGCGGGAGGTCGATCGATACAACAATCTTGTCGCGCGGGAATTCGGGAGAACGACGCCATGCATCTGATCGACGGCCCGACCGTGCATGAACTCCTCGGCTACCGCAGCCTCGTCGATGCGCTGCGCCTCGCGCATCAGGCTCCGATGCCGGAGGTTCAGGAGGTCGTGCTCAGCGAGCCCGGAGGCGACAATGCGCGCAATCTGATCGTGTTGCCGGCCTGGCAGCGGGGCGCGCTTCTTGGGGCGAAACTGGTTACCGTCTTCCCCGAGAACCCGTCCCGCTCCGAACCGGTGCCGGCAAATCAGGGAATCTACGCCGCCTTCGATGCCGAGAGCGGAACCCCGGTGATGGTGGCGGACGGCACGGCATTGACGCTCCGCAAAACGGCCGCCGACTCCGCTCTCGGGGCGGATCTTCTGGCAAGGCCGGACGCCCGCAGCCTGCTGATGATCGGCGCCGGCGCGCTGGCGCCTCACGTTATCAGCGCGATGCTCGCGGTCCGTCCATCCATCAACGCCATCCGCATCTGGAACAGAACACCGGAACGGGCGAAAGAGATAGCCGCCGCGATGGCCCGAGACGGATTTCCGATAGAAGTGGCCGAGCGGCTTGACGACGCTCTTTGCGAAGCCGACATCGTCTCGAGCGCGACGATGGCGGAAGTCCCGTTGATCCACGGGGATGTGCTTCGTCCCGGTTGCCACGTCAACCTGATCGGCGGCTGGAACCCCCAGATGCGGGAAGCGGACGATCGGACGATCGAGCGCGCGAGGCTGTTCACCGACAGCCGTTCTCAATGCGGCTCGTGCGGCGACTTCATGCAGCCGGTGGAGAGCGGGGTCATGACATGGGACGATATCGAGGCCGACCTCTTTGAATTGTGCGGCAGCTCAAATCTGCGCCCTATTTCACCGCAGGACATTACTCTTTTCAAGAATTGCGGCGGCGGTCACCTCGACCTGTTTGTCGCTCAGGAATTGATCCGGAAAATTCGGCACCGCACCAAGGCCAATGCGTAGAGAATCAGACCTGGTGGGAATTGCCGAATCGAGCTGTTAAACCCGATCCAGTCGGCGTCTCATCTCGGCCGCGATTATCGACGCGTCGCGAAGCAATGCAAGGCGCTGAGCGGCCGCGAGCCCACGTTTCCACGCAGAGACCGCGAGTTCATTGCGTCCATCCAGCCAATGCGCCACACCGACCCACAACTCATGCTGTGGGCCACCGACGGGAAACACGCGACGATAGCGCTTGAGTTCATGCAGGGCTTGCCGCTCCCAGTGCCGCCATTGATCGTATTCCCGCGACAGGCCTGCCTCGCGGCCGCGCAGGAGCACTTCTATGACACCGGTCAGGCCAGGAAGCGTGCTGTGTACAGTCGGTCGGCCCATATCGCGAAGTAGACGCAGCGTCTCCACAACGGTCCGGACACTCTCCGCATGTTGCCCAATGCGAGCGAGCGCCAGCGCGAGCGAGCCTTTCGCCGAAACCATGTCGGCGAGATCGGCGGACCCGACCATTGCGGACGTGGTCAGCCGCAGAATGTCGACCGCCTCCCGCGGGCTGTCCGCCTGAAGGACGCACAAGGACTTGCATCGCAGCGCCCAAATTTCCTGCTGGAGGTTTCCGCTGTTCTGCGCCCGTGAAAGCAATGCTTGGGCAGTGTGCTCCAACTCACCCGAGTGCCCCCGGTAGTACAATGACCAGAAGCGAATGGCCTGCGCGTTACACCAACTCAGTTGATCCCCCGCCTGGAGACAAAGCTCCTGGGACTGATCGAGACGGCGATCCACCATCATCCAATCGCAATGACCGATACGCCACAACGCATCGAGGTTGCAGAGGTGCGAATGGATCGATGGGTCTGCCAGCGTGATCGCGACCCGTTCCGCCCGCGCCATGAAATAGCGGCAGGCGCGCCGCCACCCGAGAATCCCTAAACCACACGCGAGTTGTGCTGACGCCACCGCCACCTCGGTTGTGACTCCAGTCCGCTCTGCGTAGGTGACAGCTGCAACTGTGTGCGAGAAAGCGCGCGAGAAACGAAGTTCGAAAAAGTCCACGACAGCAGCCTGGTTCAGGCAGCGAGTGAGCTCCTGTTCCCAAGAAACCGTAGCTTCGTCCCGACCTGATCGCGCCGAGGGAGGAAATATCTGTTGGAATGCAAGGCGCCCCCCGCTTCCGAGCAGTCGGGTCAGAAGAGCCATTGACGAGCGTGGAACTGGCTCGCCCGCCAATTTTAGCGCTCGTCTGACAGAAATGCCCTGACCATGAAGGTCGCCACGGCTATATTGAGCCTCGCCCAGCTGCCTACGCCAACGCACTGCCTGGAGCCTTTGAACGGCACTCCAAGGCTGCTCGGGCTCGTAGTTCAGGCAGATTCCCAGGAATGACTCGACCTCGCGAAATGCACCGATCTGCAGGGCCTTTGTCGCGGCAAGATTTGCGTATCTCACTGCTTTGAGGCCATCCCCCGCGGCTTCGAAGTGCTGGACAAGTGTTGCGATATCAGCGCCCGTGGCAGCCGACTGGCTTGACTCCATCCATGCAGCCAATGCTCCATGAAGCCGCTGGCGCACTTCGCCGTGGATTGCGCCATAGACGACGTCCCGGATCTGATCATGGCGGAACTCATAACTCGCTGAGCCGACGACTTGATGCACGAGATGTGCGGCCGCCAGCGAGTCGACGGCTGCGGTAACCGCGTCGCGGTGCAGCACGCCCTTGAGCAAGGTCACTAGCGCCTCACGGCTGAAAGTACGGCCAATCACGGCCGCCGCCTTGATCGCGTCTTGCGCGCCGGCGTCGAGCCGATCGACGCGCTCGCGAATGACCCGTTCGACACCATCGAAGTACTTGAGGCGATCCAGTGGCCGAATTGGGCGCCAGGAGCCATCGCGCAAAGCGATGAGACCCTGACTCTTGAGCGTGAGAACTATCTCCTCTGCAAAGAACGGGTTGCCGCCAGCCAATGCACACACCCGGTGCAAGAGTTCATCATGTGGCGGCGCATCGCCCAGCGTGCGGGCGACCAATTCGCAGATTGATGCGTCGCTGAGTTCCTCGAGATCCAAGATACGACAAAAGCGAGCCGGATCGTCGGTGTCGGTTGCGCCTGCATTCATGCCAGGTGCTTCGGCCCGCTTGCGCAGGTTTTTCAGCTGCTCCGGTACCTCGTCCGAGCGCACGCACAAGATCAAAAGCAGCGATGTCAAGGAGGATAGAACCCACTCCACGAGACGCCAGGATGCCGAATCCAGCCACTGACTGTCCTCCAGCACCAATACCAGCGGGCGGGGCGACAACGTATCCATAAGATCGCCCAGAAGTCGCATGGTCGCATCGGCGCGATTGGCTCCCTCCAAGTGCCTTGTCGCTTCGTTCTGCGGAATTTCGACGCCTAGCACATCCGCGAGCAAAGGCAGCCGCGCGACGATCGACGGGTGGCCATGAATACGCTCGGTGACACGTTGAAGAATCGTCACGCCGTCGCTTTCGGAGAGTATCCCGAGAACGGCCGCAAACAGGCGTCGCCAAGGCAAGAACGATGTGCGGCGATCGTCACGTTCGGCGTCAGCCACAAAGACGGCGGTCGGCATCAGCCGCAGTTCATCTGTGAAGGCCTTGATTAAGGCAGTCTTGCCAATGCCGGACTCGCCCAGGATCACAACTAAACGCCTGCTTCCTTCCCGGGCTTCGCGAAATGCACGTTCCAAGGCCGCCATTTCGCTTTGCCGGCCAAGGAGAGCGGTAGTGTTGTCTTCGGGAGCGCGTTGGTCCGCTGGACAAAAGACGGTCGCCATTTCGCCTAGCCCTTCGAGCTGCAGCGTGCCACGCTCCTCGAAGCGAAATGACCTCCGGCTGGCTCTTTCGGTCGGCGCATCGCATAGAATGGTCGTCGATGCGGTCATCAGCCGAGCTGCCCGATTCACGGCGGCTCCGAACACCATTAGCTGCCGCCTGCGGGCGCTGCCGACGACACTGAAATGCGCATCGCCAGTAGCTACTCCCACCGACGCCGAAAGCCCCAAATGTTGAACTGTCAGGCTGATCGCGCGGGCAGCATCGACCGCTCGGCTAGGATCATCGCGGTGAAAGCTGCCCCGCGCTCCGAAAGCCGCGAAGAAAACCAAGCCCTTGTCATCCAGGAGCAGTTCGCCGGCCGGCCCGCCTCGCGAACGCAAATCTTCCTGCAAGGCTGCGTATAGCGATTGGTAGCGAGCAAGGTCCTGAGGTTGGCCATAGTCGAGCCCGACTATTCGCGCGAACAAGGCAGTGATCGGTCTTATTTCGGCAAGGGTGTCCAGGTGGATGGCTGTCCGGCGATTTTCCACGGAGCGGAGCGGGATGGCGCTGCCTCCGGTTGCCGGGCTCGATCCGACATCAGTGATCAGATCCCTGAGTTGCACAGGCAGAAACCTCGCCAGCCAGTCGGCTGGGGGAGGTATCGTCGCTCGGGCATCCAGATAAGGGCGCGATCCGTGCAGCCCCGTTAGCGCCAAGCTTGCCTTCTCCGAAACCACATATTCCCATCGGCGTGCGGCAGCTTGGGAGCGGGCAGCTTGCACCACCGCGCTGCCCCCGGCGAAGAGGGTCCAGACGCGTTGGCTACCCAACACCGCGGCCCAGAGCGGCCCGGCGCCGACACCAACGTGCAGTGCCGGTGCGACGTCACTTTCGCCGTTGTCCGAACGGTCATTCTGGCTACCGCAGATGGCCTCGGCACAAGCGGTTGCCGCTTTTACAGCGCCTGCAAGCCCGTCGGCGTCCGCCGCCCAATAGGCCAGCAACTCGTCGCCTGCGAGATATAAAACCTCTCCGCCACGCTCGTGCACTTGTTCCACACAGCGTGAGTACGACCGGTTGAGCAGGTTTGGAATTCGTTCAAGTCCTTCCTGTCCCCGGCGCGCCAGCTGCTCGACCAGCGCGGTATACCTCGACACATCGACAAACATCACGGCGGCCGGAAACTCGACCGCTACCGGACCATCGGAGCGAGCCGCGTGAAGTCTCCCGAGTAACTTAAGAGGAAGGAAACTCTCCAGTAGCGCGTGAGTCTCCGTCATGGCCTCCCCCCGCAGTCGCGGCCAACAGCCCCAAGAATAGGACGTCGCAGACATCCTTAAGGCTACCACAGTATGACGGGTGCGGCTTCCTGACGTTACATCAAATTTCGCATATAGTTCAGGCCCAATGTTGGGAGGGGCCAATGTCCATCGATCCCGAAGGCGCAGCCGAACCACCACGCGGAACAGTTTGGCTTTCGCGAGGGCTCGAAGCATTGGCTGTCGATATGCCTCAGATAGCAAACCCGCGGAGAAGACGCGCCAAGGACGAGTTTGATTTCGACATTGTCATAGTTGGCAGCGGCTATGGCGGCTCTGTTGCCGCCGCCGAACTTAGCAACTGCAAGGATGCTCAGGGAAACCCGTTGAGCATCTGCCTTCTGGAACGCGGCAAGGAGTACCTGGCGGGAATGTTCCCGGCCCGCATGGCCGACCTGGCGGGGCACGTCCGCTTCACGACGCCATTCGCGGAGCGGCAGCGCGGGGTGTTCGACGGACTGTACGACATGCGCTGGAGCGACGACGCGGCCGCGCTTATAGCCTCTGGCCTGGGCGGCGGCTCGTTGATCAATGCCGGCGTCATGGAGATGCCTCACCCGCAGATCTTCCAGGAGGCGCGCTGGCCTTCCGAAATTCGCAAAGAACCCAAGCTTGCAGAGACGGCTGAACGACTGCGCGCTTGGCTGGGAGCCAAGGCAACGGATGTCGCCGACACCCCTTCCTTAGCCAAAACCGACGCACTTGGCAGGTTGGCTGACGGGAAGGCACGATCCGCCCATATTACCGTTGCGTCCCGTTGCCACACAAATTCCGCCGGGGTTGCGATGAGTCCCTGCCGCCGCTGCGGCGACTGCGCGACGGGCTGCAACTATAACGCCAAAGAATCTCTCGATCTGAACTTGTTGCGCCTTGCCCAACAAAGCGGAGTCCGCATCGTCACCGGCGCAACCGCCCTGCGCGTTTGGCCATTGAAAAATGGATGGCAGGTGGACGTCAACCACACGGACGGGCAGTTGAGAGACCGCCAGCGGAAGCCATTTGCGCTGCGGGCAAGGCGGGTGGTTCTCGCTGCCGGAACTTTCGGCTCGACGGAAATCTTGATGCGCTCGCAGGATGACCGGACAAGATTCTCCGATCAGTTGGGTCGCAAGTTTTCCGCCAACGGGGATATGCTTGTGGTAGCGCACGCCCTGGCGACCCGGGTCAATGGCGTTGCCGATGAAACGCAGTCTCCTGCTCCTGACGCTGCCGACGACAGCGGCCGCGCGATCGGTCCGACCATAACCGCGATGATCGATCTGCGCGAAGGCAACGCGGACACCGATCTGGTGATTCAAGACCTGGCGGTGCCGGGACCGCTGCGGCGCATTTTTGAAGAGAGCACCACCACATTCGATGTGCTCAATCGTGTGGCCGAGGGCGATTGGGGGAAGCACGAGCCAAATTCCTCATGGGTCGACGACGCTGCAGTCGATCCCAACGCCATCGCGAACTCCCTTGTGCTGGCGATGATCGGCCGCGACGATGCGGAGGGCGAACTGGCCCCGGGCGGCGCCATAGCCGACAACAGCGATGGAATGCTCACCGTGCGATGGCCGGAGTTGCGATTGGACCCGCGGTTCGAGAAACATCATGCACGTCTTGGCGATATGCTTCAAAGATCGGGGTTGGGCGGGCGTATTGTGAACAATCTGCTTTGGCGTCCATTGTCAGATCGATTGGAAGCCGTATTCGGCCGCCAGCGGGGCCCCCTGGTCACGGTTCACCCGCTTGGGGGATGCGCCATGGGTGATGACGTCCGGCAAGGCGTCACGGACCATTTCGGCCGTGTGTTCGACGCAGCCGGGGCCGGCCCTAACAGTCTTCATGAGGGGTTGATCGTGCTCGATGGCTCGATCGTGCCCACGTCATTGGGCATCAACCCTGCCCTGACTATCGCCGTCCTTGCGTTGCGCGCAATCAGCGCGCTCAAGGAGAAATGGCAACTCAGCGGCGGTCGCTTGACCGACAGTCATGTGCCCGGGAATTCCGCCGGCGTCGTCAGGCCGGTTTATTCCACGCCGCAGACCAACCCCAAACCTACTCCAACCAGGATCGAGCTGACCGAGCAGGTGCGAGGTCGGATACCCTTGGTGACGCGCGGCAGCGGCAGGGCAAGACCGCATATGGTCGAAGTGACCATCACCACGAAGCCGGTGGTCCTGCCCGATCTTTTTTCCTCGCAGACACCCGAAGGCCGCCGCTTGCGTATCGCCGACGGTCGATTGCGTATCCTGCGAGCAGGAAAGCGGTTCGACCCTGTCGCCGACAAAGCCTATGAAGCCGACGTCGCCGTCGAAGCCGAGATTTCGGGCACGCTGCGCCTTTTCGATCGCGAAGAGTCTGGTCCCGTTACTCGAACACTACGGGCTTTGCTGGCCTGGGCGGTCAACCGTGGATTTCGCGACGTCGCATATACCTGGATCGGGCACGGCCAGAAATGGTTACGTCTCAAGCCTCCCGACAGCGCAGGGCCATCAGGCGTCGGACCGTTCGACATTCTGTACCTTTGTTCCCGGGCAGGCGCGGTGCGGCTGATCGAGTACGATCTGAGCATCGACAAGATCGTCAAAGCCGATGACCTGACGCCCGGGAAGGCCGCTGCCGATGCAGGGGGTGACAGCTCGATATTCCGACATGGGAAGATCAGAGCGGTTAAGCGGCTCACATATGGACGCGGCACCAGTCCGTGGACGCAGTTGATAGAGATGTCGGTCGTGGCTTTCCCTGGCATGCGCAAGACTGCGCTCGGCAGGAAACCACCGGTGCTGGAACTCAACAAGCGCTACCTTGCCCGGCAGCAGGTGCCCCTGCTGCGAATAGTCGGCCAGGAAAACAGGGTCGCCGCGCTGGCGGATTTGATGTCCTTCCTGCTTTACGGCCTACGCGTCGTCCTTCAGATACATGCGCTGAGTTTTCGCCGCCCCGACCCTCCCTCAGAGCGTGTGCCACAAAGGCTGCCCGGGACAATAACGGGCCTGCCAACCCCTCAAATCGAATGGCTGACCTTGGACAAGGCGATGCCGTCGGTTCGCATCCGCTTGGCGCGCTACAACGGTGCTCTCGCCAGATTTGGCCAGGGGGGTGTTTCTAAACGCCCGGTACTGCTCATCCATGGCTACAGCGCAAGCGGCACCACCTTTGCCCACACCGCCGTGCCCGGCAATCTTGCCCAGACATTGTGCGATGCCGGCCGCGACGTGTGGGTGCTCGACATGCGGTCGAGCTCGGGCCTGACAACAGCCACCGGCAACTGGCCATTCGAGACGATGGCCGAGCAGGATATTCCGATCGCCATCCGCCACGTGCTGGCTGTCACTGAGCAGGAAAAGCTCGATGTCGTCTGCCATTGCATGGGCGCGGCCATGTTCAGCATGGCAATACTTGGCGGATCGGATCAACAAGATCTACACCAGAAGATTGGGCGGGTGGTTTTTTCGCAGGTCGGACCGGCGATGCTCTTAAGCTCATCCAATGTGCTCGCCGCCTATATAATGCGGTATATTCGATACTTCCTTCAAGTTCAGGATTATGTGTTTAGCCCGCGCAGTGAAATCTCACTGCCCGGTCAATTGCTCGACCGCGCCCTTGCGGCGACGAGAATGCCGCCTGACGAGTTTCGGCGCGAAAATCCGATCTGGCCTCCGGGTAAGGTAACGCCCTGGGTCGGGACAAGGCATCGGATGGACGCGCTCTACTCGCGCACCTTTTCACTCAAAAACCTCTCCGACGCCGTGCTCGACCAAATCGACGACTTCTTCGGCCCGCTTAGCGTCGAGACGGTCTCGCAGGTTATCCATTTCGCCGGTTTCAACACCGTCACGAATAGGGCCGGCATCAATCGTTACGTGCTGCCCGATCGGGTAAGGGATCGACTGCGGTTTCCCATGATGTCGATCCATGGAGCGGAAAACGGTTTGGTTGACCCTTCGACGCTGAGGCTGATGCGAAATATGCTCGGAGAGGCCGGTGTGCCGCACTTGAATTCATCCTCGGAAGCCGTCGAAGAGCCACAATCAAAGGAAGCGATCAGGCAGGTTATCGATGAAAACCAGTCACATCTGGGTCTCGGCCAGCCTTCCTATCTGACCTGGTGCATACCTGGCCACGGCCATCAGGACTGCCTGATCGGCAAAGACGCCGCGTCGATCTGCGGCGTCATAGCAAAATACCTTGGAGTTCCAGACAACAGGTCGGTCTGATCAGGCGACCCGTCACACAAGCGGTGGAGTATTGAGCTTTGACGCGTTCTCTCCCCTACGAGGCCAGGGCCCCAGCATTCGGCGTTCGCATTGGGATCGAAGCCGGCAAGATCAGAGTTCAGGCAGCAGACAGCGGAGGGCGCGGGTTCCCTCACGCCGCCCTCCTTGTCCCCGTTCGCAGGACAGGAAATCGGCTCTGCATGGTCGAGACAGCGGCTGCACCTGGTCCCGACCAGATGGAACAAGGCGAGAGTTTGATTGGTCTTTACATGCCGCAAAGCGCGTCGCCCAACGCGTTCGATGTTCCGCTTCACGAATGGCCTCCCGCGGAACAAGTCCTGGTGCTTTTGCTATACGTACAGGCCGAGGGTATCGGCGGTCTTGCCCGGTTGCCGCGACTACCCGATTTGGCAGGTCAAACACCTGATGTCTTCGATACCGGCCCACATGCGCAGAAGGCACCGGACGAGGCCGTCCAGGCGGTTCGTGACGCGCTGGAGGCTGACACGCTTGACGACTTGCGTGGCGGCCTGATCATAGGCGATCCTGGGAAGCTGCGCCGGAGCTACGACCGCAAGAACGGCAGCCGGCCAACGCAAATTCGCTTCGCCCTCGCTAGCTGCCAGTATCCCAGTGACTTCCTCGACCATATGCCCAACGGCGAGCACGCCACACGAGGGCCAGCCGATGCCTCCCTGCTTGCGCTTGCCGATCTGCTGGGCGAAAGCGGCGCGCCGACCCTGCTGCTTCTGGCTGGTGATCAGGTATACATCGACGCAACCGCCGGTCTCTTCGACCCCAAGGTGACCGATGATCGCTTCCGAATGGCATATGAACGTCGCGGTCAAAGCCGCGGTGTGATGGCGGTAACGCAGCGCCTGAATCTGGTGGTCGAAACCATGTTGGACGATCATGAGATCCGGGACAACTGGGCCAATGACCCCGATCCCAAAATGCGTGGCAAAGACACCGATTTCAAGGCGGGAACACAGGCGTATCTTAAATATCAACGCGGCAAAACCGGGCGCCTTCCGGCTCATCTTTGGCGCAATTTCACCCACGATGGCGTGCCGTTCTTCCTCAGCGATACCCGCACCGAGCGTGAGGGGAGAACAGCCTTGAATTGCCACAAAGCGAAGATCATGGGGCCGAAACAGTTCGACGAGCTGTGCGCATGGCTGACCAAGCCCGAATACGCCGAGCTGCCTAAATTTGTTCTTACACCTTCAGCCATCCTACCACGTCGCAGAGAAGTGGCCGGACACCCCAGCTGTGCCCTGCATTCTGACGCGTGGGACGGATACCCGCGCTCCTTCCATGCGTTGCTCAAGTTTCTTTGCGACAAAGAGGTCGAGCGTGTGGTCTTCCTTTCAGGTGATGAGCACCTGTGCAACGTTGTTACCGCCCGGGTAACGAACTGTATTACTGAAAAACAGTGCACCCTGCATTCGGTCCATAGTTCGGGCTTGTACGCACCCTACCCATTTGCAAATGGCGTTCCCGACAATTTCCAGGCTGATGAAACCTTCCTCTTCCCCAATTCGACGAGCGGGCCATATTGCTGCGAAGTCCGTACAAGTTTTGTATCGGGCGATGGCTTCGCGCTGATAGCAGCTGACCGTAGCCAATCGGGTTGGCACCTGAATGTCGGTTTCTATGGAGCCAGCGGTCTTAAAGAGAATGGATCGTACCCACGAGAGCTGGGTTGACGACTGCAATGTTATTGGTGCGAGACGCCGCCAAGAATTCTTGGATGATGCCCCGGCTTCGCCTGACGCCGGAAGCCGATGGTACCGTTGGCTGGGATCACCACGTTGCAATTGCCATTGTTTTTGCTTAGTTTTTTGTCCTTGGCGACACGATTTGTATCACAATAGGTAGCACAAATTGTAGCACACTTGCTCGGCGGTTGCCGTAACGGTACCGCCCCCTGGCTACAAGGTATCACTGGCTATGTTCCTTGCGAGGCGCTCAATGACCGGATAGACGGCGTCGAGAATTTGGCCGGCCCGGAGGATGTCGTAAGGAACTTGATTTCATTGCGTTTTTCGTGGGCGAAATTCACGACCCCTCCCGTATCGTTCCGTATGGTTCCACAAGCAACCGGCGACTACCTGCCCGAAGTCTCGATCGCTGCTGCCTCAAGTCTTAGTCCATAGGTTCAAATCCGGGACGGGATTTTGAGCCTGTCGAGCCTGCTTGCGAAGTCCGGTCAACAGACGAACTCGGTTGCAGAGGTCGTTGTACCTAGGTCAGCCCGGTCGTGACGATCTGCGTTGTCGTCCACATATGCGATGCTATCTCCGCGCAGGCTCGTGTGACATCGCGGGCAATGACTGCATCTGCGATGTTTCTATGCTCTTGCGCCACATCGCGTTCGGCTCTGGCAAGCGGCACCGAGAGCTGCCGGTAGCGCTCGCTTTGATCGTAAAGCTGCCCGCGAATCCGAAGCAGCCAACGGTTGCCGCAGGCTGAAACCAAAGCACGGTGAAATTCTCGATGCGCCTTGACCCAGCGCTGGTCCAGAACAGCGGGGTCATCGGGCATCGTGTACGGCGTGTGGCTGAGACGATGGAGGGCGGCCACAATATCTGTCTCCCACTCAAGCCCGCCTTTCTCGATCGCAAGCTTGAGGCACTCCTGTTCGATGCGGACGCGAGCATCGGTCAATTCAGCGAGGTCTTCCGGAGACACGTCGGAAACCGTGTAGCCGCGCTGCGCCCTTGCGTCGACAAGGCCCTCGGCCGAGAGTTTCGACAGCGCTTCGCGGACAGCGCCCAAACTCACCTCATACTTCTGCACGAGGGCCTGGATGTTGATCTTGGATCCCGGAAGCATGCGGCACGAAATGATGTCGTGGCGCAGTTGCTCGTAAACGTCGTTGGCAATCGTGCGGGCTACCGAGTCCATCTCAATGTCGCTTGTCTGACCGTAGAAGTGATTCAAATGGATCTGGCATCGTGCCGCTTCTTGGCCAACTTGTATCGAATGTCAAACTTGCCAAAGTCATTCCGCCGTCCAACCGCCGTCGACCTTGATGGAAGTGCCCGTCATCAATGCAGCAGCGTCCGAAGCAAGAAAGACAACGGCCCCCGTCAGGTCCTCGACTCGACCGAGTCGGCCAAGCTTGACTTTGGATAATACCTCATCTCGAAAAGCTTTGCTTTCAAAGTAAGGAGCCGTCATCGGGGTCTCGATGAAGGTGGGGGCAATGCTGTTGACCCGGATGCCGTGCGGCGCGAGCCCGAATTCATCGGAATGTTGCGGTGGCCGAGCACCACCCCGGGCAGAGTCTCGACCTCGACATCCTTGAGGGCGGCCTTCTGGACTTCGGCAAAGCGGCGGATCTGCGCCTGCGCGAAGCGGATATCGTCCAGCTGGCGGGAAGACAGCGCCCCGACGCATGCATCGATCTCGTCCTGCGAAAGACGAAAGGACGGCGGCGACCACCGGTCGAACTTCTGCGACAGTTCCCGCAACGCAGTGTCTCCACGGGCCTCGACGTCGATGAGAACACTCTCGACCGCCCCGCGGACGGCGCTGGCATCGGTCGCCTTGGCTTCCGCGGATCGCCCCGACTTCAGTATTCTGATCATGCAATTTCCTTTGCTCTGCGTTCTTTGCCCGGAGCCTTATCCATCCCGACGGGCTGCAATGGTGTCGAAAAGCCCGTTTCGCCTACTCGGCCTCATAATTGCGCGCGAAGTCGTCAGGCGGAGTCGGCCCCCAGATGTAAAATGAATCCTGCGGATCGTGGTCCTTGGATTCCCAATCCATCTCGGCGGGGATGTAGTCGATGTCGCACGAGTACTCGGCGTAGCTGCCCCAGGGGTCGCGGATGTAGTGGAAGAAATTCGAACCAAGCACATGGCGCCCCAGTCCCCAGCCTCTCGAAAAACCCTTGTCGGCCATCTGCATCGCACCTTGCCCGACATTGTCGATCAGCGGCACGTCCCAGCTTGTATGATGGAGGCCAGGCGCCGATGATTTGACGAAGGCAAGCATGTGATGGTCGCTGCCGTGGCGGCCATGCAGGAATGCGATGTTGTCTCCCGAACGGTCGGACAGCCCCATGCCCAGGACCTCGGTGTAGAAGTCGATCGCCTTCTGGACGTCACGGGTGAAGATCAGGATGTGGGCAAGTCGGGTCGGGCGAACCTTCGCCGCCTTGCTGCGCAGCGGCGCGGCGACAACGCCGGCGGGCGTTGAGGCATGCCCCGACTGCGCCTTAAAGTCGGGCGACGTCTTGGCGGCGACGATCAGCTCGATGAGATTGCCGTCGTGGTCGCGGAACCACAATCCATTGGACTCGAAGCCCTGGGGCGGAGGCAACAGCTCCATCCCCTTGGCCTCCAGATGCAGTTTGAAGCGTTGGAAATCCTCGTCGAAGACGCCGAAGGACAGATGCTGCAGCTGCTTGCGCGAGCCTTGGACAAAGAAGCCCCAGTCGTGGTCGATCCCTTCCGTGCGCACCGCATAGCCCGAGCGATGGTTCACCACGTCGAGACCGAAAGCCTGATGAAAGCGCTCGGCCTCCTTGAGGTCGGGAACGGCCAGCACGAAATGGTTGACGGAGTGGATGCCGAGAATGCCCTCGCCGCCCGCTTCAAGCTGCCGCTTGCGAATTGCCGTCATTGTTCATCCTCCGCCCGTCGCATCCGACGTCCTCACTTCCGTCGAACCTCACACATCGTTACAAAAAATATATTTTTAAGTCAATGATACGATCTAACTACTTCCGAAAGGGTGTCGGCTGATAGGCGATCAGACGCCACCGGTCCTTGCTTTTTCCCCAGACCGCCATGCAGGAATTGTCGATCTCGCGGACCGCGGCTCCAACCGTCGCCTTCGCGCGCATGGTGCCGGCGACGACGGCCAGGCCTTCCCGCACGACGATGCGTTCGCTGCTGTGATGGATTTCGTGATAGACGAAGAACCGGTCTGCGACTTTTTTCAGATAACCCGCCTTGTCGTCACGCTCTCCGAAGGAGTGCGTGTAGACCAGGTCGTCATCAAGGAGATCCGCAAGCGTTGCGACATCGGACGCCAGCATCGCCGAATAGCGTTTCTCCTCGAGGCCCTCGATGACGCGGCGAACCTCATCGGCAAGGTCTACTTTTTGCAAATCCATGATTTTCCTCCCGATTTCAGGCAGCGATCGGCGCGGCGAACGGCATAAAATGCTCCGTCCAAAGGCGGGGCGGCAGTGCGCCCCAGCGGTTCACGACCTTGGGATTTGACAGGTTTTCACCCGGGTCGGCAATCCTTGGCTGATGGTTCTCGTCTTCGATGACTTCCATCTCGGCGATGCATTCCACCATGAACCCGGACCGGTCGATGTAGTAGGCGAACAGATTGTCGCCAGCGCCATGGCGGCCAGGTCCCCAGACGAGGAAGCGTCCCTGTGCGTCAAGCATATCCCCCAGCCGCTTGAAATCGTCGAAACTGGCGAACTCCCAGCTGAAGTGGTGCAACCCGCTTGGTCCTTTGACGGTCGCGACCGTGTGGTGCCGGTTGTCGGCCGCACGCATCCAGACGATTTCATGGCCGGTGGTCCTCTCCGACTGCCGAAGCCCGAGCACGGCTTCGAGCTCCCGGCTGATCGCCTTCGAATCCCTGCTCGACAGGTTCACGTGATCGAGGCAGCGCGGACGGATGCCCGGGCCCGTGTGACGGACCGGCTGCGTGAGCGGCATCGGCGTGTGGACCTCAAAGACATGGCCTTCGCTGGTCGCGAAAGTGACGGAGCGCTCGATGCACGCAAGCGAGGGACGCTCGGACAGAATCTTGAGGCCAGCCTGTTCGGCACGGATACGTACCGCGGCGACCGCCTCGCTATCATGGGCCTGCAGCCCGATCGATCGAACGCTGTCGCTATCGCCGGCATGCAGGACGAGTTCAGCTTGACGCTGGTTCGAGGTCAGCAACGCGCGTCCTCGCTCCCGTTCGACGACGCGGGCGCCTGCGATCGTGCAAGCGTCTTCTATCGCAGTTTCGATATCCGCCACGTTGAGGGCGACATAGCCCAGCCGCTGAACCATTGGTCTCATCAAATCCTCCCGAGATATGCTTTTTGGCCGCCGCCCGGATCACTTGACGATGCCGATCTTGGTCCTGTCCGTTGTAACGGCGACCGCGACCAGAATGATGATGCCGAAGGCGACGTCCTGCGCCGCGCCCGGCAGGCCCGCGATCGTGGCGCCGACGCGGACCATGACTGCCGTGAGCCCGCCTATCAGGCTTGCAGACAGGCCGCCTACCCCGCCCGAGATCGCGGTCCCGCCCGCCACCACGCCGACCAGCGCAGGCAAGAGCAGATTGCTCGCCATCGTCGGCGCGCTGTAGAGGGTCTGCGACAGGAGCATCATCCCGCCGAGGGCGGCGCAGACCGACGAGATCGCGAACGCGCAGCTCCGGATCAGGTCGCGCCGGACGCCGGACATATAGGCAGCCAGTTCGCTCGCTCCGAAGGCATAGATATCCCGGCCGACACGCGTGAAACGCAGCAAAAGAGACAGGAATATCCACACCGCCACCACCGCGAGGAAGGCATTGGGCACGCCATGGGTCCTGCCGCCGAGAAAGTCGAGCGGCGCAACTTCAGGACCGAGGGCGACGGTCGAGGCGTTGCTGAGATAAAGGGCAAGGCCCGAAAACAGGCCGAGCGTTCCAAGGGTCATCACGAAGGAAGGAATCTGAAGCCGCCCGATCAGCCATCCCTGGGCGGCCCCGATCCCTGCTGCTCCAACAAGCACCAGCGGCACGGCGGCCGAGCCGAATTCGGGGACAAGCAGTGCCACGACCACAGCTGAAAACGATGCCATGGCGGCTGCCGACAGGTCGATGCAGCCGAGCAGCACCGGAAGCGTGCTGCCGATAACCAGGATCAGCAGCGGCGCGGCATCGAAGAGCAGCGCATTGATCGCGCGCCATTTGAGGATGCCTGGCGCGATCCAAATCACGGTCGCAAACACCAGCAGGAGGACAATGGCCGGCCCGCAAGCACGCAGCAGGTCGCCAATGGATCGGATGGATGGGAACATTCGGGCGAGTGCGGGGGTCATGAACGGCTCCGATGGGTCCACCAGGTGCAGTCTCGATCGAGAGGGTCGCGGCGCATGCTCATACCATCGCCCTCACGATGTCTTCCTCTGACGGCCGTTGGGTTTGCACGTCATCGAAGCGCTGGCTGAGCCTCCCGTCCCGCAACACCAGGATCGTGTCCGAGAGCGTCACCATCTCATCCAGCGTATCGCCCACGAAGACGATCGAGAGGCCGTCCTCGGCCAATTGACGGATCGCGTTGAAGAGATCGGCGCGCGCTCCGGGATCCAGACCGCGGGTCGGATGATCGAGCACCAGGAGCCGCAGCGAGCGACCCAGAAGCCATTTGCTGAGCACAGCCTTCTGCTGATTTCCGCCGGAGAGCTGGTCGATGCGATGGTCGAGCGACGGCGTTTTAATCTTGAGCCGCTCAACCCAGTTCGCCGCCTCGCGCCGTTCGCGCCGTTTCGACAGCAAGAGCCCGCCATAGCCGTAGTCCGACCCGAAGGTTACGGTCATGTTCTGGCAGACACTCATCCCTTTCATCATCGCTTCCGCCTTACGCTCGGCGGGGACATAGCCTATGCCGAGACCGACGGCGCCGCTCGGACAGCTGACACGCACTGGCCGACCCTCATATTCGATGTGGCCGCTATGGCTGTCCTCGACGCCGAAAATCGCGCGGCAGACCGCTTCGGCGCCGGATCCCTGGACGCCGATCAAGCCGACGATCTCCCCGGACGCGACATCGAAGGTCACATCCTCGACTTTGCCCGGCACCGTCAGGTCGCGGACTGCCAGTCGCTTCGGCGCGCTCTTGTCCGGCGGATTGTTCCTCGGCAGCACCGAACCGGCGCGCTGGCGTCCGACCATCAGCTCGTACAGCTCGTCGGGATCAGTCTCGCCTTTCGCTCTTTCGGCGACATTGCGTCCATCGGAAAGCACATAGACCCGGTCGGAGATCGCCAGCACCTCCTCCATGCGATGCGAGATGAAGACGACCGATGAGCGCATCTTCAGCCGCCGCACCTGGCGGAACAACGCCTGGATCTCGGTCGGCGTCAGGACCGACGTCGGCTCGTCGAATAGGACGACGAGATGGCCCTCCACCAGTTCCTCGAGCGACAGCACTTTGGCCAGCTCGACCATCTGGCGCTGCGCAAAGGTCAGCTGGTCGACGGGCGTATCGGGCGCGACATCCAGTTCGACCTTGTCCAGTTGGATACGGGCCGCATCGTTCATCCGGCCCCGCCGATAGAATCCGAAGCGGCTGAAGTCGGTCGGCTTGTCGATGAAAAGGTTCTCGGCAACGGTGAGATTGCCGATGAGCGACTGCTCCTGATGGACAAGGCCAATGCCCGCTCGCGCGGCCTCGAGGGGAGAGCCGAAGCGCACGGGCGAACCGCGCAGACGCATTTCGCCTGCGCTTGGTTGATGGAGGCCGCCGATGATCTTCATCAATGTCGACTTGCCCGATCCGTTCTGGCCGATCAGGCCGAGAACCTCGTGCTCGCGCAGTTCCATGTCGATCTCATCGAGAGCGAGAACGCCGGGAAAGCGTTTGGAGATGTTTTGCAGGGACAGGAGCGCGCTCATTTTACCACTCTGGTCTTGCGCCGCAGGTGCCATGTGGACGCGGCGACCGCGACGACGATCACCATTCCCTCGATGGCTTTCTGCAGCAGAGGGTTGGCTCCCGTCTGCACGAGCCCGTTGCGCAGGGTGACGAGAACAAGGACGCCGACGAGTGAATGCAGCACGCCACCCCGGCCGCCGGACAGCAACGTGCCGCCGATCACGCAAGCGGCGATTCCGGGAAAGAGCAGCCCCTCTCCCGCCAGGGGATTGCCGACGCCGATCTGCGCCGCGGTCAAGATGCCGGCCAATCCGGTCAGACATCCACAGATGGCAAAAGCGCCGACCTTGTAGAAATTCACATTCAGGCCGGCCAACCGGACAAGCGCCTCGTCAGCGCCGATGGCAAAGCCGATACGGCCAAGCTTGGTGCGCCGCTCGATAATGAAGGCAACAAAAGCGACCGCCACTGACAGGTACACCAGCGCGCTGAGGCCCAGATGCTTGTGCAGGGTCAATCCGACAAAACCGCCGTCCAGGATTTGCGGCTGTCTGGAGGGAAAGAGCAAAGCCGCCAGGCCGAGCGTGATCAGCCACATCGCAAGCGTGACGATGAGCGACGGCATGCGCAGATAGGCATACAGTGTCCCGTTGAGGGCACCGACGGCCAGACCCGCGCCCAGCGCGACCACGATCGCACCCGCACCAAGATCGTGTGCGGTGACGCTGTTAGCGATCAGGATCGAAAGCAGGATGTTGGCGAGCGAAGCCACTCCCTCGCCCGACAGGTCGATCGAGCCTTGCACCAGCACGAAAGTCATCCCGATTGCGACCACGGCGGGAACCGCCGCCGACTCCAGGATCGCCTGCAAATTGGCCACCGAAACGAAATTCGGGGTGAGGCTGGCGAACACCAAAATCATCGCAAGCAGCGACACTATGGGACCGGCCGACTTCAAGACACCGAGTCCGATGTGCCCGGAACGCTGGTGTCGTGGGCGTGCAATTGCGCCTGGGTCATGGCGCGGCTCAGTTCACGCCGACCGGGATCTGACCCTTTGACCGCGCCCAGAAATTCTTCTTCAGCGCGTCGTAGGTGAAGTCGGCCGGGTTCGGCTGGGCCGAGAGCATCGCATCCACATTGTCCTTGGTCGCGAGTGTTTGCACCAGGTAGAAGTCGCGCTGCGCCTGCGCCAGGTCGCCGATCTTGAGGTCTCCCGAGGCCACCGCGTAGGCAAGAGCTGCCGCCACGGCTCCGTGCAGTTGCGAGCTGATCCGCATGCTGGACAGCATCTCGCCGGATTTGATCAGCTTCAGCACGTCGCTGGATCCGTCGGAGCCGGTGACAGGGACCTTGCCGGCCAGGCCTTTCTCGCGCAGCGCTGCGACCGCGCCGAGCGCCATGCCGTCATTTTGCGCGAAGACACCCTTCAGCTGGTCCCCGTAGCGCGCAATCCATGTACGGGTGATGTTCTGACCTTCCGTCTGCCCCCAATTGCCGATCTGGGTGTCGAGGATCGTCATGCCCGGACATTCCGAGACCGCCTTCAGGAGGCCAATCTCGCGCTGCTTCGACGGCGGATTGTCCGGCGTCCCCTTGAGGACCGCGATGCCGCCCTTGCCGCCGATCGCCTTGCACAGCGCCATGCCGTTCTGATAGCCGGAATCAACACCGTCGAACGAAATGTTGGCGATCCATGCATCGGAAGCCGTGTCCCATGGATGGATCTCCTCAGGACGATTCCACATCGTCGTCATGAAGGCGCCGCCGGCTTCGGCACGCTCAACGAAAGCCTTGGTGAAAGCGGTCGAGTCCGGGAACCAGGCGAACGCACAGCCTTCGCAGCCGGCTGCAAGTATCGCCCCCAATTGCTGCATGTGCTTCTGGCCGTCGAAGCCGCTCTCGTAGACCTCGAGCTTGGCGCCGACGGAGTTCGCCACCTGCTGGGCGCCCCAGATGACTTCCTGCCAATACTCGCTGCTGGTCGTTCCGACCGCCAGATAGATGGTTTTTGGTTTCTCCTGGGCCATTGCGCCGTGGCTGGCCAGAGGCCCGACGGCGATAGCCACAGCCGCCACTACCGCGGCTGAAATCCTCTTCAGCAGTTTCACTTCATCCTCCCGATGATCGTGTTCATGCGATCGGCCGTCCTCTACGGCCTGCAGAAATTACATTTCCTCAAAAAATCTATTTTGTAAAGCTGAATAAATTATCTAAAAGAAAAAGTGACGATCGATCCGCAGCGCATTCAACGGGAGGTTCGGCCATGGGAACGGGAGAAACCGTGCTTGTCACAGGCGCCACGGGGCGGACAGGCAAAGCGGTGATCGCCGCGCTTGCCGCACGCGGAGCGCGGATTCGTGCCATGACCCGCACGCTGGCGGCACAGGACGGCCTTCGCGCTGCCGGCGCGCACGAGATCGCGGTCGCCGATCTCGGAGATCGCTCGTCGCTCGATAGCGCGGTCTCAGGAATTGGGCGGCTCTACCATATCGGCCCGCGTTTCAACGACCGTGAAATAGCGTTGGGAGCCAACATCATCGCCGCCGCCAGCGATGCCGGCCTAAGGCATTTCGTCCTTCATTCGGTGTTCCATTCGCAGTGCCGAACCATGATCCACCACCGGCAGAAGCTTAGGCTGGAGGAGATGCTGATCGAATCCGGCCTGCCCTACACCATCCTTCAGCCGGCGATGTACATGCAGAACATCGCGCTCGAATGGTCGAAGATCGAAGCCGAGGGCATCTATGAACGCCCCTATCGGACAGACCTTCCCATGGCGATGGTGGATCTCGCCGATCTGGCCGAGGCGGCGGCGGTCGTGCTGACGACCGAGCGCTACATCGGGGGCACGTATGAGCTGGTCGGCGGCGAGCCGCTTTCACATGCCGATATGGCGAAGGTGCTGACCGGACTTTTGGGGAAACCGGTTCAAGCGTCGCGCTATGCGCCGACGGAATGGCGACGCCGCAACCGCGACCGGTTTCCTGACGACTATCTTCGGATCTATGCAGCGATGTGCCGGCATTATGACCGCTTCGGTCTGCCGGGCGGCAATCCGGTGGTGGCGTCGATGATCCTCGGCCGCGAGCCCACCGGCTTCGGGGATTTCGCCCGCCGCTTCGCCGCGGAACGAAAGACAAGATAGCATGCAAGCGCCCGGACCTTCTTTGTCCGGGCGCAAGTGTCAGGCTATTGCCAGCCTCACGCCGGCCTCTGCCAGCACCCTGCGGGAAGTGTCGCCCGAACGCACCCCAGCCGCTGACGGCGACAGCGCGTCGGCTTCGAGCGAGAAGACTTCTGGGCCGACATGGCGAAGGTTGCCTTTGCTCGCGACGATCTTGATGATCTCCACGACATCGAACTCGCCCTCTCCCGGGAAATTCCGATAGTTGATCGTATCGTCGAAGAGCGACTTGCCCACCTGCCGCCGCAGACCGTCATCGATCTGCATTCCAGCCAGGTGCTTGGCCGGCAGGCTCTTGAGCAGGTCGAGCTCGTATGCGCCCTTGGAAAAGTGCCATACGTCGACAAGGATGCCGGCATTGGATGGATTGACGCCACTGACGATCGCCCAGGCATCGGAAAGATTGGGCATTCCCCAGAACGGCATGAATTCAAGATCGATCCAGTATCCCTGAGCCCTGGCGCGCTCGCAAAGCCGCCCGAACCCGTCGACCAGCCGGGAGAGCTCAACCGTTCCCTTGTCAAAACCGGCAACCGCCAGGATCGACGTCAAACCGAGTTTCTCACACATGCGAAACGAATGATCGGTGCTGACATCGAAGCGGGCGCGCAGCTCCGGCGAACATTCCGCAGGCACACGGATGGGGGCCCAGTCGGTGAGCGAATCCAGATAGCGCAGCGGGGCGCCGGCATCGGCGGCCATCGCCTTCATATCCGATGGCGTGAGCCCCGACTCCAATGCTTCGAGGTAGGTTTCAGGCGCGATGGCAAGAGCGGTGAAGCCACCTGCCCTTGCGGCTTCCACATGCCCCCGGAACCCATGCGCGCGCGCCGACGCAGGCCAGAAGACGAAATCGACCGGTGCAGTCATCACAATCCCTCGCTTGTCTTTTCATGGCGTCGCGGACTTCCGCCGGCCCGGCGGAACGCCGCGCCGGCCGCGGCCGTGGCAGGCAGCCCGTTATCTGCCGATGATTGGCCGGCAACGCCGTTGTTGACTTGCAACCGACTCAGGCGGCCTCGGCTGTCCCGAAACGGTGTGGAATACCCGCCTTGTCGAAGACATTTGCGAGCGCCACCCGGCTCCGGTTGCCGATCTCATCGGCCGACAGCGTGTCGTAGAGACCGGAGAAGGTCTCGGGTCCATAACGATTGAGCCCGCCGATGCGATGAAGCTGCTGGAGCAGCTCGACCACCGGGAAGCCGCCGGTGCCGGCGTCCACGCGATGGAAGATGCAGTCGTCCAGCAGGGACCGGCCGGGTGTCAGCTTGGCGTCGGCATCGGCGATCTGCACGGTGGAGATCCTGTCGCCGGGGATCGTGTCGAGCAGCGCCGGGTCCGGCTTTCCGCGCAGATAGTGCCAGAAGTCGAACACCAGGCCGCTGTTGTCGCGATCCGCGGTCTTGATGATCTTCCAGGCGGTCTCGAGGTCGGGAAGGCCCCAGAACGGGATGAATTCGAGGTCACAGCGCCAGCCAAGGCCGGCGGCCCGGTCACAGGTCCTGGCAAAGCCCTCAATGAGCTGATCGATCGAGACCTGGCTTTTCGGGCAGGTGATGATGCAGCTCATGGAGTCGACCCGAAGCGCCTCGCCGATACGAAAGAAGTCGTCTTCGTCAAATCCGAAAAAGCCGAGCGAAAACGCGGCCGGGTCGAGATTGTCGGGCAGCCAGTGCGTCGCCCAGCGCGAATAGGGATCGAGCTGGGTGAGCTTCACCCCCTCGTCATCCGCCATGAGCAGCATGTCCTTCGTTGTGATGCCGTCAGCAAGCCAGCGGCAATAGTGCCATGGCGTGATGGAGATGGCATCGCAGCCTGCCAGCCGCGAGGCGCGCAATTGCTCCTTCAGCGGCAGCGACCGCACCGTTCCCACCCACATGATCGTCGACGACTTGTCCATACTCTCCTCCTTGTCGCAGCCAGGCGCGAAGCAATGGCGCCTCAAAAACCTTCGAATACAATCTTGCCATTCACGGAACCGGCCTCGATATGCCGGTGGGCCTGGATCAGCGCGTTCGCCGAGGCCGGCCCCAGGCGCTGCGCCAGCGTGGTTCGCACCTGGCCTGCGTCGACCAGCTGCGCCAGCTTGCGCAGAATTGCGCCCTGCTCGGCCATGTCCGGGCGCTGAAAAACCGGCCGTCCCATCACTGAATGCATATGCACGGCAATGCACTTGGTTTTCAACGTCGCGAGCGGAAACGGATCGGGATCATCGAGGACCCCGATCGACCCGAACGGCTGGACCAGATCCACGAACTGGCTCTGATGTCGAGGCGTCTGGGCCAGGGCCATGACGAGCTCCACGCCCTTGAAGCCCAACGCCTCGACCTGCGGCTTCAACGGCTGCCGGTGGTCGATGATATGGGCGGCGCCAAGCTTCCGGCACCAGTCAGCCGTCTCCGGTCGGGACGCCGTCGCGATCACCGTCAAATCGGTCAAGGCGCGCGCGAGCTGGATCGCCATGGAGCCGGTCCCGCCGGCGCCGCCGACAATCAGCAGGGTCCGTCCATCTGCGGCCGGCCGGGGACGGGCGACAAGCCTGTCGAACAGAAGCTCCCAGCTTGCCAGCGTGGTCAGCGGCAAGGCCGCCGCTTGCGCAAAATCGAGACTCTTCGGCATCGCCGCGACGATCCGCTCGTCCACAAGCTGATATTCTGCGTAGCTGCCCTGACGAACGACCGAGCCGGCGTAGAACACGGCGTCGCCTGTCTTGAAGTTCGTCACCTTCGAGCCCGCCGCCACGACGATCCCGGCGGCGTCGTAGCCGGGCACTTTGAGCGCACCGCCCGGGTCGGCTATGCGCCTGAGCTTGGCGTCGAGCGGATTGACCGAAATCGCCCTTATTTCGACCAGAAGGTCGCGGTCCTGCAATTCGCTCGGTCGGGACAATTCGACGTCGACAAGAGCATCCGGCGCGTCGACGGGTCCGGCCTTGGTGAATCCGACTGCCTTCATGCGTCTGCTCCTAGAACAGGTTGCGGATCGAACCGCCATCGACGCCCCAAACCGATGATGTGACGAAGGATGCCCGCTCCGAGGCGAGGAAGACGATGATGTCGGCAACCTCCTCCGGTTCGCCCATGCGCTCAAGCGGCAGTTGCCGCAGTTTCATTTCATGGTCGACCGCCTGGCGCGGCGGCATGCCGTGAACCTCCGCAAGCTTGTCCGCAAACCCGCCCGGCCGGGACCACAGCGGGCTCCAGACCGGCCCTGGCGCGACCGCATTCACCCGAACACGGGGAGCCTCGGCGCGTGCCAGGCTTTTGGTGATGCTCACCAGCGCGGTCTTCAGGGCGGCATAGTCGGCTGGGATGGTCTCGGGCTGGCGGGCGAGATCGGACGTATTGTTGACGACCGCGCCGCGGCTTTCGCGCAGCCGGGGCAGCAGGGCGCGGGTCATGCGGATATTGCTGAGGAAATTGACATCGAATGTGCGTTGCCAGTGCGCGTCGGTCAGCAGATCGAACGGCTGAGCGTCGACAATGCCGACATTGTTAACCAAGACATCCAGTCTGCCATTTCCGGCCGGGAACGCGTCGGCGATCCCCTGTTCGACACCTTGCGCCGACGATAGATCGGCGACCGCAAGCGTGATGTCGACGCCCGTCGCCGAGGCCGATGCGGCCGTCTCCTTCAGGCCCGCCACATCCATATCGATGAGCCGAAGATCTGCTCCCTCCCTGGCAAACGCGAGCGCCGTCGCCCTGCCTATGCCGCTTGCCGCACCCGTTATGAGCACGGTCTTTCCCTTCAATCCGGTGTCCATGGATCCCTCAGGCAGTGGTTGGTTCGCGCCCATGCGCCATGCAGGCGCAGCAACGCTGGTTGTGCAGTTTCGAAGCGTTGCTTCCGATTTCCGTCAGGCGGCCTTGCCGGCCATGTCCTCATGGCGAACTTCGTCGCGGATCGGATTGACCAGCTTTCCAAGCCCCTCGATCGAGACTTCGCACTTGTCGCCGTCCTTCATCAGCAGGCGCGGGTTGCGGGCCCATCCGATGCCGGCAGGGGTGCCGCTGACGATCAGGTCGCCGGCTTCGAGCGTGATTGCTTCGCTGATCGTCTCGATGAGGGTGGCGACGTCGAAGAGCATGTCGTCCGTGGTCGCCGACTGGACGACCAAATCGTTGAGCCGCGTCTCGAGCCTCAGCCCCTTGCCGCCCGCCGGCACTTCATCGGCAGTCACCAGCGCGGGGCCGAAGCCGCCCGTGGAATCGAAATTCTTGCCCACCGTCCATTGCGGCGACTTGAACTGATATTCGCGGACCGATCCTTCGTTGAAGATCGAGTAGCCGATCACGTGGTCATGGGCACGTGACTTCGGGATGTGGCGGCCGCCCCGCCCTATCACAACCACCATCTCGCCCTCGAAATCGAGGCTGGTCGAGGCAAGCGGCCGCACGATCGGCTGGTTGTGACCCACCAGCGTGGTGGCGAAGCGCGCGAACAGCGTTGGGTAATCCGGCTGTTCGTACGGCGACTCCTTGGTGTGGTCGGCATAGTTCAGCCCGACGCAAATGATCTTCGGCGGCCGCGCCAGCGGCGGAAGAAAAGTGACGGCATCGGGATCAAATTCGGTGCCCTCGGCGAGCCTATGGCCCACGCGCAACAATTCCTCCGGACCGGCAGCTATCAGATGCTCGAGCTCGAGCGCGCGATCCGTGCTGGCGGCAATCGAGCCACGCAGCCGACCCGCCCTTTCCACGGCCAAGCCTCGTTGACCGCCCAATTCGAACCTTACAAAGCGCATGCGTTTCCTCGCTCACAATGTGCTGCTTGTTGAGGCAAGGATTTTCCAAAAAATAAGATATGTCAACAAAAAATCTATTTTTCTCTTGACCATCTGATTTACGCATGGATAGTAGTCATATCGAGCAGCTTGGTGGAGGAGCCAGCTTGCGCCGTCATGCCTGCCGTCGGCTGCATGGCGCCAAAAGGGACAGTCTGGGAGGATAGATCATGAAGGCCCTTCGTTTTCACGCCGCGCGCGATCTACGGCTGGAGGACATAGACCCGCCCGCCGCCCCGGAGCCGAACGAGGTCATCGTCGCAGTCAGCCATTGCGGGATTTGCGGGACCGACATCCACGAATATCTGGACGGACCAATATTCGTGTCGACGCGGCCGCACCCTCTCACCGGCGCGTCGGCGCCGCTCGTGCTCGGCCACGAATTCTCAGGCAAGATCGCCGCTGTCGGGCGCGGTGTCGGCCGCTTCCGCGAGGGCGACCGGGTTGCGATCCTCCCCCATCTCAACAAGCCGGGAGACTATTTCGTGCGCCGCGGGATTGGTCACATCAGCGATACGACGGCCTTGGTGGGCCTCTCTTCGGCCTATGGCGGCATGGGGGAATATGCGGTCCTTCCGCAGGACAACATCGTCAAATTGCCGGAAAGCGTGAGCGACGAGCAAGGGGCGCTGTTCGAACCAATGGCGGTGGCGATCAATGCGATCGATCGGGGCTGTGTTCATGCTGGCAGCACCGTTCTGGTGACCGGCGCCGGCCCGATCGGCGTTCTTTCGGCAATGGCCGCGAAAGCCGCCGGCGCATCGAGGGTCGTGGTGTCCGAAGCCAACCCCGCACGCCGCCGCAGGCTGGAGTCTCTCGAACTCGGCTACGAGATCGTCGACCCCACTTTGGCGAATTTTGGCGATGCCGTGCTGAGGCCGACCGAGGAGGGCCTGGGTGTCGACGTGGCGATTGAATGCGCGGGCAACGAACGCGCCCTGGCCGACTGTATCCGGCTTGTGCGGCGTGGCGGAATAGTGGTTCAGGTGGGCATCTTCGTTGATCCTCCCCGCGTGGACATGCGGTTGCTTGTTTCCAAGGCCGTGACGCTGACAACGAGTTGGGGCTTTCCGATCACCATCGGCCCCCGCGTTGTCCAGTTGATCGCTGCCGGACAGGTCCACCCTGAAAAAATCATAACGGGTCGGGTGACGATGGAAGACGCCATCGCCCGAGGCTTCGATACGCTTGCCCGGCCGGACCAGGACCATCTGAAGGTTCTCATCGCAGTCGCGGCCTAGACCCGGCGGCATCACGACTTTCATTGACCTAGGAGGAAGAACAATGGGCCGTCTCGAGGGCAAGATCGTGCTTGTGACCGGTGCAGCACAAGGTATTGGCGCGGCGATCGGAAAGCTCTTCGCCGCCGAGGGCGCGGTGCTTTACCTGACCGACGTCCAGCCGTCACCGAAAGGGCAGCCGCAGTCCGGCACGGAGTATCGTCGGCTCGACGTTTCGAAAGAAGATGATTGGCGCGCCGTCGTCTCGGAGATCGTCGAGCGTTACGGCCGCCTGGATGTCCTCGTGAACAATGCCGGCATTGTCGAGCACTATGGCCAGATCGACGCCACCAGCACCGAGGCCTGGCACCGCGTCATCTCGGTCAACCAGACGGGAACCTTCTTCGGCATGCGCGAGATCGTCCCCGTCATGAAGCGTAACGGCGGCGGATCCATCGTGAATTTCTCCTCGATCTGGGGCACCACCGGCGCCGCCGGAGCGGCCCCTTATCAAGCCGCAAAGGGAGCGGTCCGCACCATGACAAAGAACGCGGCCATCAGCTACGCCAAGGACAACATCCGGGTAAATTCCATCCATCCCGGCATCATCTGGACACCCCTGATCGAGGGCCAGAGCAAGGAGATGAACGACAGCATCATAGCCGTAACGCCAATGGGTCGCGCTGGAAGGCCGGAGGAGATAGCCTTTGGCGTGCTCTACTTGGCGAGTGACGAATCTTCCTTCGTGACAGGCCTGGAGCTGAACATAGATGGTGGGTATCTGGCCCAGTGATCGGGGGATTGCGCCCTATTTTGCGTTTTGCGGAATTGGATGGACAGAAGCAGACGTGTGCACAGTGCCAGCCGCCGAACTGCCTTTCCGGCGTCCCTTGCTCAAATGCCGGATCGTCTGCTTTCAGGCAATGCCAGCATGGCGTCAAACGGCCGATAGCAGGCGCAAAGCTGTCTTTCCAACATCAAGCCTTGGTGTCCTATTTGTCCCAACACCAGCAACCGGTAACCGTCAACAATAATCGCCTCCCCCTTAAGGGCGCGGTACGCCGTGCTAAGGCGCGATAACTTGCTCGCTCCGCCGTTTTGCGCGAATTCTCGGCACGGTGATGCACCGCCTGGCGGGCTGCGGTGGTTGCGTGCCCTTAAAACGCAAAAACCGCCCCGGTCAGACCGGGACGGTTATGGATTTATGACAAAATTGGTTGCGGGGACCCCCTTTTGTCATAACATCGTCGGACTGGTCATTTGGCGAGTTCGAGGATACTGAACAGCGTAGCTCCGTATGCACCTCGCCGCGCTTGTCGCCGGGCGCGAACAAGATCTCTCCGATCAACGAGCGCAACGCCTCGGCGGCTGGACGCCCGTCATCGTGGTCGGCGAGCGCTTGCGTGAGCTGCTCGACCCGCTTGCGATAGGGAGTGGCGATGTTGGGATGCAGGTCAGGCCGGTTCCAAAGCCGCCACCACGAACGCAGCGACGCTAGTGGTGAGCCCGTTGTCGGGGAGCGGATAACGCTTCACGGCGCGGTAACAGGGTTTCGATTCCCCTTGGGCGTGCCCTTTCAGGCACCTAGCGTCATGCTAGGCAAAGCCGTCAATTAGCGGTCAATACGCCTTCTGTTAGCCCGGTCTTTTGGGCCACCTTCTGCGCTGTGCGGCAGGGGCCATGTAAGCTTGTCGACCGTCTTGACGATGGCGGTAGCCAAGGCAGCGGCTTCGTGAATCAGCGTTGGGCCATAGCGTCGACCCCGCCCGCGAGGGGCGGGACCGATCTCGCTCAGCTTCGCGCGGATGTTTCGTTGGCCGACACCTGCTGCGCGGCAAGGAACATCAGCGTCGAGGCGACGGTCCGCCGGTTCCATCCGGCGGATTCAGCCGCATCGAGCAGGCTTGCCAACAGCGGCTTCAGCGTGCTCCGGCATTCGGCTTCATAGGCGAGGAATTCGCTTGCCGAATGCGTCGGCGCGGGAATCGAGCCATCTGCGCTCATCATGTTCATGAGGGCCTCCCAAGTTTCGGTGAAACGCCCGCTCCCGTAGCCGGGAGCGGGCTCCCATCTCTATCTCAGAAGTCCATGCCGGCGCCGGCCGGCACGGCCGGCGCGGTTTCCTTCTTCGGCTTTTCGGCCACCATCGCCTCGGTGGTGACGAGTAGACCGGCGACCGAGGCCGCATCCTGCAGGGCGGTGCGCACGACCTTGGCGGGGTCGATCACACCTTGCTTGTAGAGGTCGCCATATTCGCCGGTCTGGGCGTTCCAGCCAAAGGCGAAGTCGGTCTTCTCGCGCAGCTTGCCGACGATGATCGAGCCTTCCGATCCGGCATTCTCCGCAATCTGGCGCGCCGGAGCCTCGATCGCGCGCCGCACGATGTCGACGCCGTATCTCTGGTCGGCATTGTCGACGGCAACCGCGTCGAGCGCCTTGGCCGCCCTGAGCAGGGCGACGCCGCCGCCGGGCAGTATGCCTTCCTCGACCGCGGCGCGCGTGGCGTGCAGCGCATCGTCGACACGGTCCTTCTTCTCCTTGACCTCGACTTCCGTCGCGCCGCCGACGCGGATCACCGCGACACCGCCGGCGAGCTTGGCCAGCCGCTCCTGCAGCTTCTCGCGATCATAGTCGGAGGTGGTCTCCTCGATCTGCGCCTTGATGTGCGCGACGCGGCCCTGGATCTCCTCCTTCTTGCCGGCGCCGTCGACGATGGTGGTGTTCTCCTTCTCGATCGCGACCTTCTTGGCGCGGCCGAGCATCTCCAGCGTGACGTTCTCCAGCTTGATGCCGAGATCCTCGCTGATGGCCGTGCCGCCGGTGAGGATGGCGATGTCCTCCAGCATAGCCTTGCGGCGGTCGCCGAAGCCCGGAGCCTTGATGGCGGCGACCTTCAGCCCGCCGCGCAGCTTGTTGACCACCAGCGTGGCCAGAGCCTCGCCCTCGACATCCTCGGCGATGATCAGCAGTGGCTTGCCCGATTGGACCACGGCCTCCAGCACGGGAAGCAGCGCCTGCAGGTTGCCGAGCTTCTTCTCGTGGATCAGCACATAGGGCTCGTCGAGCTCGACGCGCATCTTGTCCTGGTTGGTGATGAAGTAGGGTGAGAGATAGCCGCGGTCGAACTGCATGCCTTCGACGACTTCCAGCTCGGTCTCGGCGGTCTTGGCTTCCTCGACGGTGATGACGCCTTCGTTGCCGACCTTTTCCATGGCCTCGGCCAGAAAGCGGCCGATCTCGGCATCGCCATTGGCCGAGATGGTGCCGACCTGTGCGATCTCGTCGTTTCTGGTGATCTTGCGGGCGTTGGTCTTGAGTTCGACGACGACCGCATCCACCGCTTTGTCGATGCCGCGTTTCAGATCCATCGGGTTCATGCCCGAGGCGACGGCCTTGGCGCCTTCGCGGACGATCGCTTGCGCAAGCACGGTGGCCGTCGTGGTGCCGTCGCCGGCGAGGTCGTTGGTCTTCGAAGCGACTTCGCGGACCATCTGGGCGCCCATATTCTCGAACTTGTCCTCGAGCTCGATCTCCTTGGCGACGGTGACGCCGTCCTTGGTGATGCGCGGGGCGCCGAACGACTTGTCGATGACGACGTTGCGGCCCTTGGGGCCGAGGGTGACCTTCACCGCGTCGGCGAGGATGTTGACACCGCGCAGCATGCGCTCGCGGGCATCGGAATGGAATTTGACTTCCTTGGCAGCCATTGGATCACTCCTTTTAGGCAGTTTTCATTGACTGGGTTGCGGTTCCGATCGAAGCCCCGGTCAGGCGGCTTTCTTCAGCGTCGCGGCTTGCTCCATCACGCCCATCACGTCGCTTTCCTTCATGATGAGCAGATCCTCGCCGTTGAGCTTGATCTCGGTGCCGGACCACTTGCCGAAGAGGATGCGGTCGCCGACCTTCACGTCGAGGGCCACGAGCTTGCCGCTCTCGTCGCGGGCGCCCGGGCCGACGGCGATGACTTCGCCTTCCTGCGGCTTTTCCTTGGCGGTGTCGGGGATGATGATGCCTCCGGCCGTCTTCTCTTCGGCCTCGATTCGGCGGACGAGCACGCGGTCATGCAATGGACGGAACGTCATATCGTTCTCCTTCAGGACAAACAGATTGCGAGAGGTTCCTCCGCTCCGGACCGGAAGTCCGGAGAGGGGCGCGCGACCCTTTCGGCGTCGCGCGCATGTGGAGCTAATTTTGCCTTCTTCTACTTTCAAGGGGGTGTCGAAAAAATTTTGGCACTCTCGATCGCCGAGTGCTAGCGTGCTGAAAACAATGCGATAAATCCCATCGCGCGACAAAGGAAAGGCTTGAATTCGCGATTGAGCTGAACAAAATTATCGGCGCCCGGCAGCGCCGGGACCGCTGAGAAATTTGGAACCCGAACCAAGGAGTTTTTGGAGACGGAGGACAGAAATGGACCGACAGACGCTCTCGCCGATCATCCCTTCCCTTGCTCCCGAAAGATTAGACCTTTCGCTCGATTGGCTGCTGTCCCCGGCCAGCCATTTTCAACACCCGCGAGATGTGTTGGAGGACGACTCGCTCGACCTCTGGGAAAAGCGGGCGATCCTTTCGTCCTGGGCGTCCCACGCCTGCGCCGTGGAATCGATGCCGGCCCTACGCCAGCCGCCGGGCACCGAGCGACCGGTCTCCTTCGACGAGATCATGGATGCGCTGCGCCGGCTCGATGCAACCGCCCCGCCGCCAAGCGGCCCTGCCGATGATGACCAGCGTCAACTGGTCGAGCGGCTAAGCGCGTGAGGCCGAAGGCGATGGCAAACGCGGTCAGCAGGGAATTCCGCTTGCAGATGAATGGCTACGGCCTGACCACTGCCGAAATCCATTATCATTTACCGGACCATCCCAGCCTGCTGCAGCTCTATGTCTGGCAGGAGTACGATCTCGCCCCGGATTTCCCCGCGCTGAGGGTTTTTTTGGATTTTTGGGAACGCGAGCTTGCTGGAGCCTTGCATTCTGTCCGCGTTGCCCATCATCGGTTGATCAGGCCATCGGAATGGCGGGCCGTCGACGGGATCATTGCGATCCATTGAAAACCGGCTCCGCCAAAGGCGGTCGTCGTGCGGCCGCCTTCCGCATGCATGCGAAGACCTTTTTCACGACTTTGAATGCGGCTTCGGGGCGGGTCTTGACGTCCCGGCGTTGAATTCCCAGATCGATTTGCCGGTGCTTGAGAGACCGGCAAGTCAAGGGGCGCCGCTTCCTTGGCGCGCCTCGTATCTATGTTGCTCAACGGAGGATGTAGCTATGAGAACCAATTTTGACTTCAGTCCGCTGTTCCGGTCGAGCATCGGGTTCGATCGAATGCTGAATGCGCTCGAAACGGCTAGCCGGATCGACACCGTCGACAATTGGCCACCCTACGATATCGCCAAGACCGCGGAAGACGATTACCGCATCACCATGGCGGTGGCAGGCTTCGCGCAGGACGAACTGGCCATCACCCAGGAGCACAACATGCTCATGGTCTCAGGCCAGAAAGCCGGGGAGGACAAGGGTGAATACCTGCATCGCGGCATCGCCGGTCGCGCATTCCAGCGCCGCTTCGAGCTTGCCGATCATGTCAAAGTCGTCGGCGCCAGCCTGGTCAATGGCCTGCTGACGATCGATCTGAAGCGTGAGATTCCCGAAGAGATGAAACCGCGCCGGATCGAGATCGCGGCCGACAAGGCGACCAAAGGCGCAATGAAGAAGATCGAAGCCGAGAAGCAAGCCGCCTGAGGAGCCGCCCCTCAGGGCATCCGCGCAACGTGCCGGGTACATTGCCCGGCACGGCAGGAAGCTTTGCAAGCCGGTGAACAGAAAGGAGGAAACCATGAGCGTCCGTGATCTGATTCCCTGGGGCCGAAGCAACGGCAACCAGGTTCCAAGCATGTTCCGCGACGGCGAGCGCGATCCGTTCCTGTCGCTGCATCGTGAGGTGAACCGCCTGTTCGACGATGTTTTTCGCGGCGTCGACAGCCGGTTGCCGTCTTTTGGCGGTGTTTCCGCCCTCGGCGCTGCTTGGCCGAGCGTCGAAATCTCCAACGGTGAGAAGGAGATCAAGGTAATGGCCGAAGTGCCGGGCCTCGAACAGAAAGACATCGAGGTTCTGCTCGACGACGGCGTGCTGACGCTGCGAGGCGAGAAGCGCTCCGAGACGGATGACAAGGATAGGCAGTTCTCCGAACGGTACTATGGCCGCTTCGAACGCCACATCCCGGTTGGCTACGAAGTCAAGGAAGACGAGGTGGAGGCGCGCTTCAGGAACGGCGTGCTGACCGTCACCCTGCCGAAGAGCGAAAAGGCCCAGTCGCAGGTCAAGCGCATCGACATCAGGAGTTGAAGCAACCTGGGTGGTGGCGGCACGCCGCCACCCGGGATAATAGTTTTCAACTTCATCGAGGGTTGACTGTTATCGCCACCGGTGAATGGAGGCGCTCGTCCGCGGGCCAGATCCGGCCGGGTGGACCGCTTTGGACCATAGTCTCTCGCACTCCAACCTCGAAGAAGGCTGAACGGCGGCCTCCATCAGAACCTGTCTGAGAACTGCCAACCCGGAAACGGTCCTATGAGAGACCTGCAACGTTGGTGAGGGCGGAGAGCCGGCGCCGCTGAGAGATCCCTGGCCTTTAAAGCGCAAAACCGCCCCGGTTAGACCGGGACGGTAATTGATTTATGATAAGATTGGTTGCGGGGACTGAATTTAAGCTAGCTTGCGTTGTCCCCTTCAACAACGGATCTCGCAATGGAAACGTGCCTAAGCAAGAATCGATGCTTGCCTTTAAAGGCGTATTATCCAGCGTCACGCTATCAAAAGACTGCTTTGGGGCCGATAGCGGACTGGCAGCTGCTGATGTCAGATACAGAAAAGCAGACATTCAACTCGTAGCGGACATTGTCGTGACCAAACCCAAAGCGGCGGGTTTGGTCCGACTTCCTCTTCGCCGTCCGGCCAATCTCAAGAACAGCGGAGCAATAAGGCCCCAATGAGTGGCCCGTCAGGCAGGAGTTCGCAAGCCTCGCATTCCCGCCGGCCACGCCGAGCAGTTTTTTCGCATCCGGGGGTGGTGCTATTTCGATCGGCAGCGCGGTGAGATTTGCCACCAAGACGCGGATATTCTTGCCAACACGAAAACCGATAGCGGCAAGGCCCGGGTGATCGACCGAGGTCTCATAGCGCTCGGCACCACTCGCCGCAGCGAGTTCGGCGTGGACGGCCTGCAATGGCCGTCGGGAGCCAGCCTCATTCAAGAGCCCGAACGATCCAGTGGGTGCGGCCAGTATCAATCGATCGATTGCAGCTCGGGCGGCCTGGGCTGCAACGCCAACGGCAAAAGCCGCACCAAATAACGCTTCCTGGCGCGGATCGGCGCCAGCAGCAGGCAGGCGGCTGAGCGTAGGATTGGCTGCAACCTTCTCGCCATAGGGATTGTGCCGCATGCCAATCGTGCAAGGCCCAAGCCAGATCGCTTTTCCGGCGCAGAGGTGCCGCGCCGTCTCCATGACGGTTGGATAGACATTTAAGGTCTCCATGACCGACTGCTCGTCGGCGGCATGCACGATGGCACTGTTGCCGAAAAAGACGAAATCCGCGCTGCCTTTCGGCGGATTGCGGTTGAATTCGGTGAATAGGGAGGGCGTTCCCGCGCCTATCGGGCAATCGATGCCAGTTGCCTTGAAAGCATCCACCAGCTCGCCGGCGGGCCGCTCGCCTGCAGGCAAATTGTTCGAGGGCCGCGTCTTGAATTCGCGCCGGGGCGAAACCAAAAGCGCGCTGAGTTTGACGCCTGCCAAGCGGATCGCGTCGGCAACGCTCGCAGCCTCGGCTCGAGGATCGACTGTATCGGCAATCGCTTCGATCGCCAGCCGGGCGCCGAGCGTGCGTGCGAGATCGGCCGCCTGTTCCAGCACCCTTCTGTCATGCCCACGCGCGCTGTCGAACCGCAGTATGATCTCCGGTATTCGACCAAGCAAAGGCGCGCCGGCTGAAGCCGCGGGCAACTCGTCAGGGTCGAGGAACACGGCTATCGAAGGCATGTGCCCGGCAGGTTTGCCAACGGTCAGGGTCGCGGTGTTACCCACCGCGCGTTCAGGTGCCGACATTTCGGTCCGTACGGATACCGTGATGCGCTGAGTGTCCTTCGAACCCTTGTCGATAACGTAGGGCCGGGGCTTGGAGAGCGGCCGGATGTAGGTCTTGAACGAAGCGTCCGTCCAGTTACGCTGGTCCTCCATCTCGAAGGCATCGCCTTCCATGGCGACGGTGCAGACCATGCCGGGTACCGGCTCATGCGTCAGCGCGGCGATGTCGAAGGCAGGCTGGTCCGGGCTGACCAGTTTCGGAAAGGTGGTCTCCTCGATGCCTCCGTCGCTGTGCCGGATGATCAGCCTCTTGCCCGCCACGTCGGAAGGATGAAGCACCACGAAGCCGGTGCGGTTGGTCGGAAAATCGGTGAGCGCCACCCCGTCTGCTTCCAGGGTCAGCTCGCCCGAAGCATCGCCACGTATTCTCATCCGATAGCCGAACCGTCCCTGCGGGCCGGCGCACAGTCCATCGTAACGGAGCTCGAAGGACAGGCTCTCCTCGGAAATGCGAATATCTAAAAGCTCGGGCTTGTAAGTTCCCCAGGACGCATCGCGCGCGAGGTAGTTGATCGCCCGAACCACCTCAACGCCGGCAAAGGAAATCGTTCTGAGATTGCCGTCCTCGAGGATAGCAGTCAGCGGCCCGGCAGTCAGAAGCTGTCGTTCCGGCAGAGGCTCGTCTGTACCGTAAAGCGCCAGAGGATCCGGATCGGCTGTCACAGCGTCGCCTGTTTGAAATTCTCATCCACCTTATACGTCACGACGGTCTTGCTGCTTACCATGTCGCGTGTGCTGGCATCGAAGCTGCGGTAATGCTCGGAGGCGAGATGAAGGTCGAAGGCGGCACGGTCACGATAGATCTCATAGAGGAAGATCTGCGACGGTTTGTGGGCTCCGAGCGGAGTCAGCACGTCGAAACGCAGACATCCCGGCTCAAACTCGACGGATGAAGCCGCGTTCTCCGAAACGAGCCGGTAGAATTCGGGAAAGGTCCCCTCGACGAGCTCGAAGACGACGGTCAGCGCAAAGGCCGCTTCGGAAAGCATGCTCATCCAAGCTCTCCAACATGGTTCCATCGCATAGGTTGGACCGCGCGCCGTTCGCCTGCGGCGCGATAGGCGGCGTCGACCAGCGCGTAAGTCTTGAGATTGTCCTCGCCGCTGGTTTCGGCCGAAACACCTCGCTGCAGACAGTCCAGGAAATGGCCGCATGCACCGATTACGCCCTGCTGGGCGACATGCCAGGGATAGGCGGTCCAGGACAGGAGTGGCAAGCCCGCGTTTTCGGTCCACGTCGCGCCGTCGCTCGTCACCGTCATGCTGCAATCGGCTTCGAGCGAAATGGCTCCCTTCGGACCTTCGATGACGAGCAGCGTTTCCGGAAAATGATCGGGCAATCGGCGCGACTCATAGGTGCATTCCACGACGGACACCGCCCCGCTCGCATGCCGCAACAACATGGTCGCCGTGTCCTCGGCGCGGACACGCGGGTTGCGCTTCTGGGTTTCGCAGGAAATGTGCTCGACCTCACCGAGGAAGAAGCGTGCGAGGTCCAGCATGTGGATGCCGACATCGGCAATAGCCAGCCGCTCCTCGTCGTAGAAGTAGGGCTGGGTCTTGTAGACATCGAAGCCGGTCCGGAAGCGAATGCGCGCCCAGCTCGGCGTTCCGATCGCGCCGCTGTCGATCACCTTGCGGACAGCGCGCATCGGTGCCTGGAACCGAAAATTCTCGTGCACGGCAAGCCATGCATTTGCCTTCTGGGCGGCTTCGACGATCGCAACGCAGTCTTCCCACGTCGATGCGAAAGGCTTCTGCACGATGGTCGCGAGGCCGCGCGCGATCGCGATCTCCGCCAGCGGCCTATGCGTGTCATGGCGCGTCACGATGTCGGCCACATCGAGGCGCTCGGCCTCAAGCATCTTTTCTGCGTCCGAGTAGTGCGGTACGCCGAACTGCTCCCCAGCGGCACGAGCCTTGCCGGCATCCACGTCGCAAACAGCGGCAAGCTGGGCTCCCCTTTCGGCGAGTTCGCTCCAGGAATGCAGATGGTTCTGCGCGAAGAAACCGCAACCGATCACACCGATGCGCAGGGAACGATCCATGCGCCTATCCGGCCACGATGGGGGTTCTGAGCACACCGATCCCGGCCGCCTCGATCTCCACGACGTCGCCGGCTTTCATGAATATCTGCGGCTTCTGGAAGGCGCCTACGCCGGCTGGGGTTCCAGTCGAGACGAGGTCGCCTGGTTCCAGCGGCACGTAATGCGAAAGGAAAGATATCAGCCGCGGCAGCGAGAACAGCCAATCCGACGTGCTGCCGTTTTGCAGCAGCTTGCCGTTCAGCCTGGTCTTGAGCGCCACGTCGTCCGGCCTGGTCAGTTCGTCGGCGGTGACGATGCAGGGGCCGATCGGGGCAAAGCCCGCGAAATTCTTCCCGATGGTGATCTGGCTGTCCTTGAACTGGACGTCGCGGGCGGAGATGTCGTTAAGCAGCGTGTAGCCGAAGATCGCCGGCATCACGTCGGCTTCCGAAGCCTTATGCAGCTTCCTGCCGATCACCACCGTGAATTCGACCTCATAGTCCATCTGCTCGGTTCGAACCGGCTTCTCGACCGGCACGTCAGGCCCGACCACCGATGTCGGTAGCTTGGCGAAGAAGAACGGCTCCGTCGGCATCTTGGCGTTGGGGTTCTCCTCGGCATGACCTTTGTAGTTGATGCCGGAGCACAGCACCTTGCCGGGGCGAATGGGAGCTTCGAGCGCAACGTCGGCAAGTGCGTAGCGCGGCACCTTTGCGAGCCCGGCCCGGACCCTGTCGAGCGCCGCCTTGCCGCCCTGGACGACCTCGAGGACCGACGCGGCCAGCCCGGCCTCGGTCAGGCAGGCCACCTGCCCGCCGTCAAGAACGCCGGCGTGGTGGTGATGCCCCGCCTTCTTGTGGGAGAAAGTCACGAATTTCATGCGGCCTCCGAAGCGAAGACAGCCTTGTGCAAGGCCATCGGATTGTCAGCGAGTGTCTTGAAAACGGTGGGCGCCTCAGACAGCGGGAAGCTGCTGGCGATCTTGGGATAGTGGATCTTACCCGAGGCAAGCAGATCGAGCGCCTCGGGAAAGCAGTCGACGGAAGCGCGCGAGCCGAGGATCGTGACTTCCTTGCGGGTGAAATCCAGGCCGGGAAACGTAACGCCTTGCCCTTTCTTGACGAGGCCGAGGATGACGACGCGACCGCCGGCGGCAACGAGATCGATGGTCTGCTCCATCGCAGGCGCCGCTCCCGTAGCTTCCATGACAACGGGCATGCCTTCGCCCTTCGTGATCTCGAGCACCCGTTCAAGCAAGCCCGCGCCACCGGCGATCGGAACTGCGCCCATTTCCGCAGCAGTGGACAGCCGCTCCGCCGAAAGATCCGTCGCGTAGACTTTAGCGCCACGGGCGCGTGCGACCTCGACGATTGCCAGCCCGATCGGACCCGCCCCCAGAACGAGGACCGTGTCTTCGCCGGTGACCATGCCGCGTCGGCAGCCCTGCACGCCGATGGCGACTGGCTCGGCGAACGCGGCCTCGAAGTCGGTCAGCCCTTCCGGAATGAGGTTCAGATTGGTCGCGGGCACAGTTACGAAATCGGCGAAACCACCCTCGCGATGCACACCGATGATGGTGAGGTTGGCGCAGCAGTTGCGTTTGCCGATCCGGCAGGGATAGCAGCGACCGCAGCCGATGAACGGATCGACAACGACGCGTGTTCCGGCCTTCGGACCGGCCGCTTCTGGCCCGTAGGCCTCGACTGTTCCGGCGATTTCGTGACAGCCGATCCGTGGATAGGTCACATAGGGGTTCTTGCCGATGTAGATATAGAGGTCGCCGGCGCAGAGGCCCGCGGCCCTGACGCGCACCAGCACTTCGCCCGGTCCAGGGACAGGCTTCGGCGCATCGGCGATGCGGATCGACTGCGGCTGATCGAAGATGGCGGCCTGCATCATGCCGCCTTTGCAGGGCGCAGGACCCTGCCATCGGCATCGAATTCGATCCAGTCGCCGGCCCGCAGCAGATAGGGATCGGCAATGGCCTCGCCGCGAGCCCTGGCCGCGCCGTGATGTTCCATGTAGTCGGCGACGTCCTTGTCGCCGTCGAGCTTGATGTAATGGCACGGCAGCACGGTCTCGAGGCCGAGCCACTGGGTCGCCAGCACACCTTCATAGGGGCTCATCTCGCCGGTCAGCATTTCGCCAGGCATGGGATTGAGGTGCAGGATCTCCTGCGGATTGGCGATGCCGATGCAGCCGACATTGGGCTTGTAGAGTTCGCCCTGCAGCTTCAGGTCGGAGAAGATCGCCGTGTCGCCATAGTGGTAGAAGCGCAAGCCGTCGGCATAGACGATGAAGGCCATCGGCACGCCAGAGATGAAGGAATTGTCCTTCAAGCGAATCTGTGACCAGTGATGACACTCCAGTGGCTGGATTTCGATGCCGGCCACCTTGACCCGGATGCCCCAGGTGGTGGCGCGGATCTGGTTGGCAGGGATGCCGCGGTCCATCAGCCAGGCCTTCACCTCGCCGCCGCAGACGACCGGACAGCCGTACTTCGCGGCGATCTTGTCGGTGTCCCCGAGATGATCGAAGGCCGCATGGCTGACGACCACCAGGTCGACACGGTCGAATTCGGTGGATCTGGTCGCGGCTCCGGGATTCTGATCAAGAAACGGGTCGCATAGAATGCGCATGCCGTTGCTCGTCATGATCTCGTAGGCGGCGACGCCATGGAAACGAATGCGCGTGGTGGGTTGGAACGCCATCTTCAGTTCGTCTTTCTCTTGTCGATTGTGAGTGGCAGGCGAGCCAGCCCGCGCCGGTCGCCGCGGGTCTTCCAGCTAAGCTCTTGTGCCGGCCCGAGTGCGAGCCTTGCGCCGGTCTCGATCAGCGTTTCGAGCGTCACCGCCATTTCCATGCGCGCCACGCCCGCGCCGGCACATAGATGCGGGCCGGCCCCGAAGGTGAGATGCTTGTTAGGGCTGCGGTCGAGGCGCAGCTCCTCCGGCGCATCGAATACCGAAGGATCCCGGTTGGCCGAACCAAACCCGAGCGCCACGATATCGCCTCGCCGAATGTCGCGGCCGTGAAGGCAAAGGTCGTGCGAGGCATTGCGGCCGAAGATTTCGATCGGCGAAGAATAGCGCAAGAACTCCTCCACCGCGGTGGGAACGAGCGCCGGCTCCCGGGCCAGCCGTCCCAGAGCTTCCGGATGCTGGGCCAGCCAGTGCAGCATGACCGAGAGGCCATCCGCCGTGGTCTCGAAACCCGCGCCGAACACGACGGTCATGAACGAGCGGATCTGATTGTCGTCCAGCCGTTCGCCGTCGATCTCGGCCGCGATCAGCATGCTGATGAAATCACCGGTCGGCTCAGCGCGCCGGGCCGTGATCAGCTTCTCGATATAGGCGTTGAGTTCACAGCTCGAAGCCGCGCCGGCTGTCGGATCGCTCATGTTGAACATGCTGGTGATCCAGCCGATCCACCTGTCTGAATCTTCCAGCGGCACGTCGGTGAAAGCCGCGAGCGAGGCGACGGCAACCGGCACGCAGAAATCGGCAACGATCTCGGCCTGCCCCTTCTCAGCCATTTGCTCGAAGAGAGACCGGGTCAGCATCTTGACGCGCGGCGTGATGATTGCGACCCGCTGAGGAGCGAAGACCGGGTTGACCAGCGCGCGATAGCGCGAGTGCCGCGGCGGATCGATTTCGATCGGCAGCTGAGGTTCGGTGCGCGGCGTGATCACGGGAATAGCTGTCACGCCTGGAACGCCGGACGTGTAGTCGCGCCAGTTGATTGCCGCGGATCGCACATCGTCATAGCGGCTCAACAGCCAAAACCCGCCATGCTTGTTCGAGCGGGCCACCGGACATTCCCGCCGAAGCGTGTCGAAAGCCGGGAATGCATCGGCGACGAACGCCGGATCGTGGATGTCCACGTCGTCCGGGATCTCAGGTTCGCCTGCTGTGACAGTTGCGGCCATGATATTACTTGATCGAGTTGGTTCGCTTCGAAGTTGCCTCCGGCGCCAGGAAGAAGGCCGCCGGAGGCAAGAGGGCAGAGCCCTCGTGGAGGACGCCTACTTGACGCCGAGCGCGGTCGTCACCTTGTCGACATTGTCCTTGGTGACGAGCAGCACGCCGGTGTCCAGCGTATCGGGAACAGGGCGGCCGCCATCGGCGGCGGCGAGGCCGGCGGACTTCAGACCATTGTGATTGTAGTCGTGCAGGATCTTGACAGCATAATAGATGAACAGCTCGCGGTTCTGCACCACGATGCCATCGACCCAGCCCTCCTTGGCGGTCTTGAAGAAGTCGGGCGTCTGCTCCATCGCGGTCACCTTGATGTCGCCCGGATTCTTGCCTGCTTCCCTGAGCGCAGTCACGATGCCCGCGCCGGACTCGGAGTCGAAACCGGCTATGCCCGCGATGTCGGGGTTGGCGGCTAGAATCGCGGCCGTCACCTGCGCCGCTTTCTGCGCATCGCCGCCATCGTCCTCGTTGGAGACGATGTTGTATTTGCCGCCGCCATTGGCTTCGATATAGGCCTTGAACCCGGCCACCGCCTCACGCATGTTGCCGGCGTTGATGATCGACATCATGGCCAGCTTGCCGCCGTTAGGCACCTTCTCCATCATTTTCTTGGCCTGAGCGACACCGACCTGCGTCCAGTTCGTGCCGATATAGGCGAGGCGACCGGAGGCCGGCAGGTCGCCGTCGTCGACCACGGTCGGCACGCCCTGCTCTATGCATTTCTTGACCGATTCCGTGAGCGAGGGATCCCAGCCACCGACGACGGAGACACCGTTCGGCTTCTGCGCGCAGACTTGGTCGACCGCCGCGATAAAGCCCGGCAGGTCAAAGTCGGTCGGCCCGGCGACGACCACTTTCACGCCGAGTTCCTCCGCGATCTTCTTCATGCCGACATAGTCGTACTGCACGAAGAGCGGAAGGTTGGCCTTGTTGGAAATCCAGTAGTAGGTCTCCTTGGCGTCGGCGGGGCCAAACGAAGATTCCTGCGCGCGCGCTGACGCCGTCACGGCCGATGCAAGCGCCGTCATGCCCAAGGCGATCAATGTCGATTTCAGCATAGAGCCCATTCCTGTTTCCTCCTGATTGGGTTCTGTTCCCAGTTTTTGCAGTTCCCCCGGCTCTGGCCGGATTTCCTCCCGTTTGGCCGCCCGATCAGGCACGGCCCGCGGTCTTGAAGCGGTCGAGCGAGACGGCGAGCAAGAGGACGAGGCCGACGACCAGTCCCTGCCAGAACACGCCAACCGCGTTGATGATCATGGCGTTCTCGATCAGCGCGATGAAAAGCACGCCGAGAATGCCGCCCAGAACGGTGCCCTCGCCGCCCTTGAGGCTGGCGCCGCCAAGCACCGTTGCGGTGATGACCTTGAGCTCGATGCCGACGCCGGCATTGACGACAGCGCTATTGAGCCGCGCCGCGCCGAGCACACCGGCGATGCCTGCCAACGCACCCATTATGATGAAGCCGATGAGGATCAGCCGGTCGACGCGGATGCCGGAGAGTTGGGCTGCGCGCGGGTTGCCGCCGACGAAATAGAACTGGCGGAAGAAGCGCGTGCGCGCGATCAGCCAGCCGCCAATCAGCACCAGCACCAGCATCGCCCAGAACGGCGACTGGATGCGCAGGACCGGGTCGGCGGCACGGCCATACTCAGCGAAGCTGTCCGAGATCGGCGTGACGCCGGTTCCGGCCGTCACATAGGTCAGGCTGCGGTAGATGGTGAGCGTGCCGAGCGTCGCGATCAGAGCATTGATGCCGATGCGGGTCACGATCAGGCCATTGATCAGCCCCGCCACCGCGCCGACCACGACGCCGATGAGGAGAGCCACCTCCGCGGGCCAGCCCCACCAGCCCGCGACAACGCCTGCCCAAACGCCGGATAGCGCGAGCGTCGAGCCGACGGACAGGTCGAACGTGCCGGCGATCATCAGGAGCATCATGCCGCAGACAAGGATGCCGACCGGGGCGAGGTTGAGCAGCACGGCCCGCATGTTCGGTCCGGTCGGGAAATTATGCGGATAGACGATCGTCATCGCCAGCGCGAGCGCCACCACAAGCACGAACAAAGTCAGCTCGCGCGAATTGGCCAGACGGCGCACGATGCGCAGCGGCAAGGCTTCGCGCTGCTCGACCGGCGCCTGCGCTTCGTTGCGGGAAATTTGTGCCACGCTCATGCTCCAACCGCTTCCTTACGAACGTCCGCCACGGACGATGTGAACCGGGTCGCCAGCCGCAGGACCTGCTCTTCGGTCGCGCCTTCGCCAGCGAGTTCTCCGACGGTGCGGCCTTCGGCCATCACCACGATGCGGTCCGCGAGCGCGAGCACCTCAGGCAAATCGGAAGAGACAACCAAAAGCGCCACGCCTTTCTCGGCGAGGCCCCGCAAAAGGCGATAGATCTCGGAGCGAGCGCCAACGTCGACCCCGCGCGTCGGCTCATCGACGATAAGCAGTCGAGGCTCCATGGCGAGCCACTTCGCCAGCAGCACCTTCTGCTGGTTGCCACCGGAGAGCTCGCCGACGATCTTGTGAACGCTCGGCGTCGAGATGCGCAACTCGCTGACGAAGTTGCCGGCCAGCGCCTCGGCCTTCCTGTTGGAGAAATTGGCACCGGATGAGACCTTCGACAGGACCGTTGCGGCGATGTTGTTGACGAGATTCATTCCCAGGAACAGACCCGAGGTCTTGCGATCCTCCGGCACCATGCCGATGCCGGCGTGCTTGGCGTCCCACGGCCCCTGCGGGTTGATCGGTGCGCCTGCGATGCGGATTTCGCCGGCCCTGCGGGCTCTGGCGCCGAAGATGGCTTCACAGAATTCGCTCCGCCCTGAGCCGATCAATCCAGCCAAGCAGACGACCTCGCCTGCGCGCACGGTGACCGAGGCCGATTGCACAAGCGGCGGCGCGGAGACCTCGCTGGCTTCAAGAACGATTGGCCCTGTTTTTCGCGACGAAGCCGAGCGCGCGAGATGGACGTCGCGCCCGACCATGAGCCGGATCAATTCGTCCGTCGTGGTCTCGGCGACCTTTCGGGTCCCAGCCAGCCGGCCATCCTTCAGCACAGTGACCGAATTGCAGAGCGCAAATATCTCGGCGAGACGGTGGGAGACATAGATGACCGAAACGCCGTCCCTAGCCAGCCGGCGCACGATCTCGAACAGCTTTTCGGTTTCGGTCAGCGTCAGGGCCGCAGTCGGTTCGTCGAGGATCAAAAGCCTCAGCTCGCGCGACAGCGCCTTGGCGATCTCGACGATCTGCGCCTGGGCCGGCGACAGGAATGCCACCTTCATGGCCGGATCGATGGCAACGCCGAGTTGGGCGATGAGAGCATGCGCTTTTTCGCGCATCAGCCGGACATCGACCTGGCCGAACCATTTCGTCGGCTGCCGGCCGGCAAAGATGTTCTCGGCGACGGAGAGCTGCGGCACCAGCGAACCCTCCTGATGGACGATGCCGATGCCGAGTTCGCCGGCGGCCTTCTCGTCGAGCTCACCGAGCGCGACGCCATCGAGGCGCACTTCGCCGCCGGTACGGCTGTAGACGCCCGCGACGATCTTTCCGAGCGTCGATTTGCCCGCGCCATTCTCGCCGAGCAAGGCGCGGATTTCGCCCGGCTCAACCGCCATCGAGACATCGTCGAGCGCCCTCACGCCCGGGAACGATTTCGAAAGCTGCGAGACCTCGAGGCGCGCCACCATCTCAAGCCTCAAACGCTGAAGGACAAGGCCGGCATCGTTATGCCTTTGTCTGAAGATAGTGGGCTTGCTTGGCCTGGATCATCCAGACCATGGTGTCGTTGACCGGCGTTGGCACGCCGGCGCGCTTGCCGGCATCGACGATGGCGCCGTTGATCACCTCGATCTCCGTCTGGCGCCCGGCCTCGACGTCCTGCAGCATCGACGCCTTGCCGCCGACCGCCTTCTCTAGCAATCCGGTGATGGCCGCCCAACGTTCGTCATAGTCGAGCGAGATGCCCTGCGCATTGGCAACGGCCACGACCTCCCTGAGGATCGCGGCCATCAGCGACTTGGTGCCGTCGAAAGCAACGAGCTCGTGCGACATGAAATGCAGCAGGCCGGCGACCGGGAGCGTGCAGGCATTCAGGGCAAGCTTCTTCCACACCTCGTCGAGGATGCGTTCGGATTTCGTGGTTTCGATCTGCGCGGCGCAGAAGGTCTCGATCACCTTGTCCAGGCGCGGCGTCGTCTTGCCGCTCAGCTCGCCGATATAGGTCATCCCCACACCGGGATGCTTGACCCTGCCGGGGCCAAGCAGCGTGCCGCCATGATAGGTCAGGCCGACCAGGACCTTGTCTTCGCCGACGATGCCGGCGATGCGAGGGGCGTTGCCCCAACCGTTCTGCAGGCTGAGCACCGCTGTATCGCCCGAGATCATCGGCGCCGCTGCGCGGACCGCGGCATCGGTGTGGTAGCATTTGACGAAGTTGATGATGAGATCGACGGGCCCGACCTTGGACGGCTCCATGCTTGCGGGAACGCGGATGACCGGCTGGCTGCCGTCCTTCTCCTCGATCGTCAGGCCATTGTCGTTGATTGCCGCCACGGCAGGCTTCGACACATCGATCAACGTGACGTCATTGCCGGCGCGGGCGAGGTATCCGCCAAAAATGCCGCCCATCGCGCCGCCGCCGCCCAAAATGGCGATCCGCATGTTTCCTCGCTCCCTGACCCGCTAGGGGTGTTTTTCGGCAAAGCCGTAGCGCCGCTTCCGACCACTTGCGGAAACGCGCTTTCGGCGAACGAAACCGTTCGCCGATCCAGCCTTGTTTTGGTTTATGTTGCGGTCATCCTTGCAAGCAGTTGCATGGTTGTCAAGTATGATGGTATGAAAGGTGTATGGTCGACCCTCTCGTCATAGAACGCAAGAAGCTCTTCGAGCACGTGGCCTCGCATCTCGAGGCGCAAATCCTGTCCGGCAAACTGAAGCCCGGAGAACAGCTGCCGCCCGAGCGCGACCTGCAGATGCGCTTCGGCGTCGGCCGCCCGGCGATCCGCGAGGCCCTGATCGCGCTGCAGAAGGCCGGGCTCGTCGAGCTCACCAACGGCGCGCGAGCCAAGGTGCTGATGCCGACCGCCTCGCATATCTTCACCGGCATGGCGCCGGCGGTCCGCCAGATGCTGTCGACCGAGGAGGGCCATCGCTATTTCCAGGGCGCGCGCCTGTTCTTCGAGGTCGGGCTGGCGCGAGAGGCCGCCCGGCACGCGACAGCCGCGGACCTTGAGGCACTGGGGACGGCGCTCGAAGCCAACCGCAAGGCGATAGGCAACCGCGAGCGGTTCACCTCGACGGACATCGCCTTCCATTTCGAACTGGCGAAGATGGCGCGCAATCCGGTCTTCATCGCCCTGCACGACCAGATTTCGGAGTGGTTGAAGGAACAGCGCACCGTCACCCTTGCCGCCAAGGGTCAGGAAAAAACGGCTTTCGAGGCGCACAAGGCGATCTATGAAGGCATCGCCGCACGCGATCCTGACCGCGCCGAGCAAGCCATGCGCACGCATCTGGAGCAGCTTGCCGTCACCTTCTGGCAGCAGCGCACGCACGATTGACGGCCATGCGGATCGGCGTCATCGGTGATGACTTCACCGGCTCGAGCGATGTTGCGAATACTCTGGCGAAAGCCGGGGCACGGACGCTGCAGTATATCGGCACGCCCCGACATCCGGCACAACCGGATATCGATGCGGCCGTCATCTCACTGAAGACGCGCTCGATCGCCGCGGATGATGCCGTCGCGCAATCGATCGCCGCGTGCCGCTGGCTGAGGGCCAACGGCGCCGAGCAGGTCGTCTTCAAATACTGCTCGACCTTCGATTCCACGCCGCAAGGCAATATCGGCCCCGTCGCGGCGGCGCTGCTCGATGAACTGGAGGCGCCGCTGGCGCTTGTCTGCCCCGCCTTTCCAGCAAATGGCCGTACCGTCTACCAGGGTCATCTCTTCGTGTGGGACAAGCTGCTCAACGAGTCCGGCATGGAAAACCATCCGCTCACGCCGATGACGGATCCCGACATAAGACGCTGGTTGGCACGCCAGACCGAGCTGAAGGTTGGCCACATTTCACTGCCGACAATTCGCTCGCACGCCCTCGGAAAGGCGGTCGCGGCCGCCGAAGCGGCGGGCGAGCGACTGATCGTCGCCGATGCCATCCTGGATGACGACCTGCTGACACTCGGTCGAGCCGCAGCCTGCCATCGTTTGGTCACTGGCGGTTCGGGCATCGCCATGGCGCTGCCGGGAAATTTCGACATGCGTCCCGGCAGCGCCTCCGGGAGCTTCCAAGGAGCGCCCGGACCGGCACTGGTTCTGTCCGGCAGTTGCTCGGCCGCGACACGGCGCCAGGTTGCGATCTACCGAGAAGAGCACCCTTCCCTGGAGTTGAACGCAGAGGCATTGAGCAAGGATGGCAATGACGTCGTGGAGCGGTCACTCGCCTTCATCGAAAAGCACAAAGACGCTGCCCCGCTGGTCTTTTCCTCCGCGGATCCGGCGGTCGTGTCGGCGGCCCAGGCACGATATGGCGCCTCTGACCTTGCCGGCCGCTTCGAGAATTTCTTCGCCTCGTTGGCAACGCAAGCGATGGTCTCCGGCTTTCGCCGCATCATCGTGGCCGGCGGCGAAACGTCAGGCGCGGTTGCCTCCGCGCTGGGGCAAGGACCGATGCGCATCGGACCCGAGATCGACACCGGCGTTCCCGCGCTGGTTCTCGATGGCCCGCCGCGGCTATCGCTGGCGCTGAAGTCGGGTAATTTCGGCGCTGACGATTTCTTCGAACGCGCTCTTAGCATGCTGGAAGGCGGCCATCGATGACACTGGAAGAACAGCAGCTTCGCGATGAGATTTGCCGCTGGGGCGACTCGATGTTCAAGCGCGGCTACACCGCCGGATCCTCAGGCAATCTTTCGGCCAGGCTTCCTGATGGCTTCCTCGTGACACCGACCAATTCCTGCCTGGGATATCTCGAACCGGCCAGGCTGTCGAAACTTGATCCCGCCGGCGTCGCTGTCTCGGGAGATGCTCCGACGAAGGAAATTCCGCTGCACTTGGCTTTCTACGAGGCCCGACCCCAGGCGGGTGGTGTCGTGCATTTGCACTCCACCTACGCTACCGCGTTGTCCTGCCTCGAAGATACCGATCCTGAGGACACGATCCCGTCCATTACGCCTTATGTCGTGATGCGGGTCGGACGTGTTCCGCTTATCCCCTACACCCACCCTGGATCGACCGACACGGGCATCCTCGTGAAGACCCTCGCTCCCGATCACGCCGCAGTGCTTTTGGCCAATCATGGTCCAGTCGTATCAGGCCGCAGTTTTCGCGATGCAGTTTTCGCCGCTGAAGAGCTCGAGGAAACCGCCAAGTTGGTATTGCTGACCAGGCAGATGTCCGTGCGGCGCCTATCTAACGATCTGGTTACGGAGCTTGATCGACGTCGAAAATCGTGAACCCGTATCCGGAGTTGGAAGAGGTCGTCGAGGCGGAGCCGCTCAGCCACAGCCCCTGCCCCGGCCTCAGGGAGGTGGCGAGCGCATTGATCTGGTTCCACTGCTCTGCCGTGAAACCCGGTCCTGGAAACTCGACCGCCGTCATCTGGTACTTCCTTGAGCATAGTCTCGCCGCCGTTGGCTTGGCCGTGCGAAGGCTCATTCAGGACCGAGGTCCAGCGGACGGGCCAGCGCGGCGTACCGCCACTCCGTCGGCGGTGGAACGGTGGCTGGACGGCGTCGACAGCCCGTCGCTGGACTTCGAGCGCCGGCTGCTGCAGGCCGAGGGCTTCTACCTTGCCCTGTGCGAGGCCTTGCTGACGGTCAGGCCGGCCGACGCAGTGCGCCTGTGGCGAGCACTGAGGGCAATGTCGAGGATCCGCTTCAACGGCGCATCGTCGGTCGTCGGATATGCATCGCCCTCATAGCGACGAGCCCAAATCGTCATTGGTCGGCTGAGCATGCAGCGGGCAGTGTTAGTCGAACTAACCAAAACAAACAGAGGGGCTGACAATGGTCGCAAGTGCAAGAAGCTATTCGTGGGCGCGGTCATCTGCGCTAGCGCTCACATTGGTTCTCCCATTGGTATCGGTGGCACGCGCCGATGTGGTGATTGCCGTGGCTGGCCCAGTGACAGGGCCCTTAGCTGCCCCCGGCTCCGAGATCTTCAACGGAGCCAAGCAGGCCGCCGAAGACATCAACGCAAAGGGTGGCATCAATGGCGAGAAAATAGTCCTCTCGATACAGGACGATGCCTGCGATCCCAAGCAGGCGGTTTCTGTTGCCAACGCAATCGTGGCGGCCGGCATCAAGCTCGTCGACGGGCACTTCTGCTCGGGCTCTACAATGCCGGCATCTGATCTCTACAATGAGTCTGGCGTTACGGCGATGACGGTCTCGTCCAACCCGAAGATCACCGAGCGCGGCTATCAGAATATCTTCCGATTTGGAGGACGCGACGATCAGCAGGGGCCTGCTGGCGCCGATTTCATTCTCAAAAAATTCGCAGGAAAAAACGTGGCGTTGCTCAGCGACAAGTCGACCTATGGTGTCGGCTTGGTGGATGGGGCCCGGGCGGCTCTCAAAGCCGCCAACCCCCCCCAACGCCGACATCGCGATCGATGACAGTATCAATCCTGGTGAAAAGGATTACTCGGCCGTTGTCTTGAAGCTCAAGCAAGCCAATGTCGAGGCCGTCTATTTCGGCGGCTACCACACCGAAGCCGGACTGATGGCGCGCCAGGCTCTGGATTCAAATTATAAGCTGTCGATCGTTGGCGGTGACGGACTGAACACGTCAGAGCTCGGTTCCATCGCCGGCGCCGCCGCCGAGAACGTCTTCTTCACCTTTCCACCCGATGCCACCAAGACTGCAGCAGGCAAGGAAATCGCCACCCGGATGAAGGCGAAGAACCTGAGTGCTAGCGGCTGGACCATCTACTCCTACGCTATCATCGAGGCCCTAGCGCAAGGTGTTGCCCGAGCCGGAGATCAAGACGCGGCGAAAGTCTCAGAGGCTCTGAGAGCTAAGCCAGTCAGCACTGTGCTTGGAGACATCACGTTCGACGCTAAGGGCGACAACACCAAGCCCGGCTACGTTATCTATCATTTCGTCTCGGGCACCCCGACCGAAATAGAATAGCACAGCCACAATCTGCCAGCTTCCGGCGCCGTTGGCGCCGGCCCCATCTCATCCAGACCGAGAGCAATTCTTCCATGGGACTTAATCATTCCACGTTGTTCCTTAATCGCGATGCGGTCGAGGCGGTGAACCTCGACATGCGGAGGATTATCGAAATTGTCGAGGAGGCGTTGATCGAGAAGGCGCATAACCGGGTGCAAATGCCGGCCAAGCACTGGATGGAACGCGACAACACACGCTGGTTTGGCGGCATGTCGAGCCTAGTGCCAAAGTTTGGCTATGCGGCCATGAAATGGCAGTCCGGGTCGGAAGAAAACGCCGCCAAGGGAATTCCCTATCTCACCGGTCTGCTCTTCTTGAATTCAATCGAAGACGGGCTCGTCGCCTCCGTGATGGATTCGACCTGGATCACCCAGCAGCGCACTGCCGCAGCATCGGCAGTGGCAATAAAGCATCTTGCCAATCCAGGTGAGGAAAGCTTCGGCGTCATTGGCGCCGGCGTCCAGGCGCGGAGCCACCTCGAGGCACTTGGCCACGTCATGCCCTCGCTGGGGTCCGTCGTCATTTACGACGTCAATGGTGATGCCTCGCGCAAATTTGCCAAGGTCGTTGAAGCTGCAGGTCTCGCCGCAAGGATCGTCAACACTCCGTACGCCGTGTTTGCTCAGACGTCTGTTGTTATCACCTGTGGCCGCATCCAGGCTGACATGGAGCGTCTGGCCGATGCGGATTGGGTCCGGCCTGGCCTGACCACCGTTGCGATCGACTATGACTGCTACTGGAAGCCGTCGGGCCTTCGCGCCATCGACCATCTGCTTACGGATGACTTGGGGCAGATCGAGCACATCAAGCCGTACGGCTATTTCGTTGATAGCCCGAAATTCAAGGGTGAATTGGGCAGCGTGGCCGCCGGTCTGCTCGACGGCAGAAAACGGCCGGAAGACACCATCGCGGTCATGAACATGGGCGTCGCTGTCGAGGATGTCGGAACCGCCAAAGCCATCTTCGAAGCCGCACGTGCAATGAAGCTTGGTCAAGTGCTTCAGCTCTGAGCCCCGAACTGCTCATTGTCCGAAAGACTTGCGAAGATGGGGTGAGGCACCTCGGCGACGTGCAGCAAGCCTGACTGCACGAGCCATTTCCTGAGAGCTTTGACCGTCGCGCGGCGCGCCTTGCTCTGCGTGTAGCACAAGAAGTACGCAATGCCGTCGTTGAGCTGGACATCCGACATCTTGATGAGCTGGCCTTTGGCTAATGCCTCTTCAACCAGCGAATTCCTGCCCATAGCGATACCCTGGCCAGCTTCTGCCGCCTCTATCATCATCGCTGATTCAGAAAAGCGAATGTTGGGCCGGCGCTGAGGCAGGACGACGTTGGCGACATTTGCCCAATCCTCCCAATAGGTTTTCTCGGAAAAGTGCAGGAAAGCGACTCTACCGAGGACGTCTTCGAACCTGGACGATCCCAACTCCTCAGCCAGCTTGGGAGCAATCACCGGGAACAGAGGCTCGTCGGCAAGCTTTTCGGCAATCACATCCTGCCACTTCCCATCGCCGACCCTAATTGCAATGTCGGCCTCCCCCTTGGTGAGATCCGCAAGATGGCGGTGACCGTCGATCGTCAAGTCGATCCATGGGTGCGCAAGCGCAAACTCGCCGATCTTCTTGCTCAAAACCCGCGAACCATAGGAGCGCGCCATAGCGACGAGCAAGGTTTGCCGGGACCGAACATTGGTCACAGCCAAAAGGCCGCTTTGAAGCTCTGCGAACGCGCGTTGGCAATGCACAGCAAGCGCATCGCCGGCCTCGGTAAACTGCAACCCGCGCGGTGTGCGAAAGAAAAGCGGTGCGCCGATGAACTGCTCCAGCGACTTGATCTGCCGGCTGAGCGCGCCCTGCGTCAGCCCAAGTTCCTCTGCCGCCCGCACAAGGTTCAAGTGACGCGCCGCAACCTCGAAAATATGCAAGGAACGTAGCGACGGAACCTGCACGAGCAACTCGCTACGCTCCTGCCCGCTCGGCATCATTTCGGCACTTCCTCGCAACGCTTTCGCCAGCGTAACAAAATGATGCAAGGTGCGATATGAGAAAAACTCATAGCGAGCGACCGCATGATTGACGTGGTTTTAGCGGCAAAGCGCCTTAGGTTGGCGCAACGAAATAAGGCGCGCGGGCGAGCTTTTGACATTCGACTACATCATTGTTGGCGGCGGTTCTTCGGGCTGTGTCATGGCCAACCGGCTCTCCGCAAATGGCAGTCGCGTCCTTTTGATCGAGGCCGGGCGAGACACAGCCGGCGGCGCAATTCCAGACGATATCCTCGACGGCAATCCAACACGCGCTTATTTCAACCCGGCCTATCAATGGCCATCGCTCAACGCGACGCCAGTCCGCGATGGCCGCAAGCCAAGCCATTACGAGCAGGCCCGTGTCATGGGCGGCGGCTCGAGCATCAATGCGCAAGTCGCCAATCGCGGCGGGCCCGAAGATTATGACGGTTGGGCCTCGAGCGGTGCCTCGGGATGGGGTTGGAACGACGTTCTGCCCTATTTTCGGCGGCTTGAAGCCGACCAGGACTTTGCGAACGAATATCACGGCACTGACGGGCCGTTGCCCATCAAGCGGGTCCGGAAATCGGAGTGGTCCGGCTTCATTCAAGCGGTTTCGCGGGCTTACGAGGCAGCCGGTCTTCCATTCAGGCCAGACTTCAACGGCACTTTTGGAGATGGCTATTCCGTTGTGCCGCTGACAAATCGCGACGGACGTCGCGTTTCGGCGGCAATCGCGTATCTGACACCTCAGGTTCGCTCCCGGAAGAACCTCACAATCCTTGCAGACACGACGGTCGAGCGCCTTACCTTTGCCGGACGCGCAGTCACGGGCGTCGATACCCAAGGTGCTTCTGGCCGACGGTCCTATCGCGCGCCGAATGTCATTGTCTGCGCGGGCGCAATTCATTCACCCGCAATCCTGATGCGGTCCGGTATCGGCCCATCGGAGCAATTGGCAAAACTCGGCATCCCCCTGGTCGCCGATCTTTCAGGCGTCGGTCAGAACCTGCAGGAGCATCCTTCGATCGCGGTGTCGGCTTATCTGCTGCCAGCCAACCGCATGTCGCCCAATGTCACCGGTCATATTCAGATGCATGCCCGATACTCGTCAGGTGTCGATGGCTGCCCTCCGACTGACATGGCCATATCCGCCGTAGCCAAGTCTGCCTGGCACCCGCTCGGCAAGCGCCTTGGTTCTCTCCAGCTCTGGGTAAACCGGGCCTACTCCACGGGCGCCGTAACGCTCAGGGACCGCGCATACATGGTCGAGCCTGGGGTAGACTTCAACTGGTTAAGCGATCGGCGGGATATCGATCGTCTGAAGGCAGGGTTCCGTTTCCTGGCGAGATTGCTCCAGCACGAGCCGCTGTCCGCGGTAGCTCTTGACGCGTTTCCGTCAGCTTGGAACCGTCGCGCCAAGCAGATCAGCAAGATCAACCGAATAAACTATGGCCTGACGTCCGTCTTGGCCACGCTCATGGATACCTCAGGGGGCTTGCGGCGCAACCTCATCAAGAATGTCATTACAGATGGCGATTCGATTGCCAGCCTTACCGCCGACGACAATCGTCTGGAGGCGTTTGTCCGGCGCAATGTCACGGGCAATTGGCATCCGACATCAACCTGCCGAATGGGCGCAGATTCGGATCCTCTCGCCGTGACCGACTCTTCCGGACGCGTTCGTGGCGTTATGGGTCTGCGCATCGCCGATGCCTCGGTCATGCCGTTTTGTCCGCGGGCAAACACCAACATTCCCACCATCATGGTGGCCGAGAAAATCGCAGACGCGATCTCGAAAGAGCACGCCTATGACTGACAGCGCCGTTTTGAAAAGCTTCATCGATGGCGGATGGAAAGATTGCGCGTCAGGCAGACGGATCGAGGTCGATGACCCATCTACTGGGAAAATCGTGTCGCTCGTCGCCGAGGCAGGCGTCGAGGACGTCGACCTGGCGGTTGCCGCGGCCCACAGAGTGTTTCGCGAACGAATCCTTGTCGACATGCATCCCTATGACCGGGGACGCTTGCTCTTTCACGTCGCCGACGCGTTGGAGGCGCGTGGTGGAGAGATCGCGGTGACCGTTTGCATGGATACCGGCAAAGCCATCGACGTAGCGCGCGAAGAAGTCGGCACTGCTGTTCGCTATCTCAGATATTACGCAGGGCTGGCGGACAAGCTCGAAGGCCGCTCGATTCCGCGTGGGGCCAATCTTGTCGACTATACCCTCAGAAGCCCGTTCGGCGTTTCGGCCCAGATTGTGCCTTGGAACTTCCCACTGGAACTAACGGCACGATCGCTGGCCTGCGCCATTGCGACCGGCAACTCGGTGGTGATCAAATCACCAGATCTTGCGCCCCTCTCCGGCCTCGAGATTGCCCGTGCATGCGAAACTGCTGGCTTGCCAGCGGGAGCGGTCAACATTCTCACCGGATATGGCCACACGACCGGGCAGGCGCTTATCCAGCATCGCGATGTTCGCCACATCGTCTTCACCGGCTCGATGGCGACCGGCAGAACGGTGCTCAAGACCGCTGCCGACAGGATCGTGCCTTGCATCATGGAACTGGGCGGCAAGTCGGCCGGTATCATTTATGCCGACGCGGACATCGATTGTGTTGTCGAGGCGGTGCGCAGCGGTTCGTTCCTCAACGCCGGCCAGAACTGCAACGCCTTTTCCCGTCTGCTGGTCGACAGCAAGATCGCTGACGAGGTTCTGGAGCGCGTAAAGTCTTGCGTCGAGGGGCTGTCCGTCGGGCCAGGCCGCGATAATTGCGACATCACACCACTGATATCGAAAAAGCAGCGGGACAACGTCGAGCGCGCCTGCGAAAACGCAATCGCACAGGGGGCCAGGGTTGTCACAGGCGGTTCCGCGCTAAGGGATCGCAGCGGCTACTTCATGGCCGGGACGCTGTTTGCGGATGTAGCACCCAGCTCTGAGCTCTTCCAAACGGAAACCTTCGGGCCCGTCCTTGCGGTCACGCCGTTCGACGATCCTTCGAACGCCGTCGAACTTGCGAACGGCACCGAACAGGGGTTGGCCGCGGGCGTTTTCACAAAAGATCTCGACCGCGCACTCTGGACGGCTGACCAACTCTGGGCAGGCCAGATTTACATCAACGGTTGGTTCGTCGGCGGGGTGGAGACGCCGTTCGGTGGAGTGAAACAGTCCGGCTACGGCAGAGAAAAAGGCCAAGAAGCGCTAGACGGCTACGTCCAGACGCGAAATGTCGGCATCAAACTCTCCCAACCGCGCTCAAGCCCTTCCCAAGCCGGCGCAATGCGGAGACACACGCTATGAAGATAACGTCGATCACTTCGATCATTACCCGCCCGCCGATCAGGCACCCCGGAAAACTTGGCGTCGGTGATCTCGTGTCGGTGGACGCCGTAATCGTCGCAATCGAAACCGATGCCGGGATTTCGGGCGTCGGAGAATGCTCACCATGGGCCGTTTTTGCCGAGAACGCATTCGCCATCAAGGCCACGATCGACAACTACCTAGCGCCAGCCCTCATAGGTGAAACCCCGTTCAACATCGAGGCGATCCTGTTGAAGATGGACGCCGCACATTACGGCTCATCCTTTGCCAAGACCGGCGTCGAAATGGCTGTTTTCGACATCGTCGGCAAAGCTCTCGACTGCCCCGTCAACCAGCTCCTGGGCGGTCTTGTGCGGGACAGGATCAGCCTGAGCTACTCCGTAACAAATCAAGAAACCCAGGCCGATCTCGAGGAAAGCCGGTGGCTTCTCGATCAGGGGTTTAAAGTTCTCAAAATCAAGACCGGCGTGTTGCCCGAGCGCGAGGAGCTTATCCGCGTCGAAGCCCTACGAAAACTCGTCGGCGACGACTTCGACCTTCGGATTGATTTCAACCAGGGTGGGCGTCGTGAGCAGATGACGCGGCTCTGCAGGCAGTTGGAGGCCTTCAAGCCAACTTTCATCGAACAGCCGTTCAAAGGCTTCGACCTCGATGCGATGGCGGCACTCTGCGCCGTGCTCGACACCCCAATAATGGCAGATGAAAGCGTGCTAAGCTGGGATCAGGGTTTCCAGGTCGCCAAGCGTCAAGCAGCAGATATTATTTCAATCAAGATTGCCAAGATGGGCGGACTTTTGCGTTCCAAGAAAGTAGCTGGTATGTGCGAAGCTGCTGGAGTTCCGTGCTACGCTGGTGCCATGTGGGAGTCCGGCATTGGTCTCGCCGCAAGCCTGCATTTTGCGTGCTCATCACCTGCAATTAAATACGGCAGCGATTTCTATACAGCCAACTATCTTATGACCGACGATCTTGTCGTTTCACCGCTCGCCGTGAGTGACGGCGCGATATTTGTACCAACCGGCCCCGGACTCGGAGTCGAAGCCGACTGGGAGGCGATCGAGCGGTACAGGGTAGCCGTGTAGGTTTGAGCAGGGCGCCGCCGAATTGGGCCCAGAGGCGATCGCAGTCCCACTTCCTCAGGCTTGTCATTCCCGGCAACCCATAGAGAACTATCGCACTACGAACGTCGTAGCCAAGCACCGATGCATTGGCGACGAATTGGATAGCACGCCCCAAACTTAAGGCGGCCATCCGGGTTTCGACTTTACTCGTAAGATCGATCACCCCGAAGATTTTCGCGTCTTCGCCTCTCGTACTTGCGGGATGTCAGGAACTGCAGCCGGCCCAAGGGCCGATGTTGTCGCAAATTGGTTCAGTTTGTCAGCACGCCTACGGTTTCAAGCCCGGGACAGATGCCTATTCGCAGTGCGTTTTCCAGATCGATCAAAACCGTATCGCCAGCAATCGGGAGCAACTTCACAGGATCAGCAAAAGTTTGTCTGACACCGGCGACAGCATGATGCAAAGCGCTACCGCGAACCGGCCGCGAATGTGCACCTCCACACCGCTCGCCGGCGGAGGATTCATGACCAGCTGTTCCTGATCGCGGCTACGAGCCTGCTACCGCCCGTCAACGCAGAAAGCCGTCGCTCTCGAAATCCTCCCAGCCACGCAGCTTAGAGCCGGCGTCATCCTCATCGCGCTTGTCGACAGCGCGCCGGCCTCTTTTTTGCGCACGCTTCAGGGCCGCCTTTGCGGAGGCGCGCCGCCGGTTCTCGGCGGCCATCGCGGCGTCCTCTTCACGCCAGACGGTGACCAGGTCGCGATCGAGCACATCTTCAATCTGTCGCGGGTCGAACACGTGGAAGGTGATTTTCCTGGCGCGGCCGCGAAGTTTCACCGTTCTGGTCCCGGCACTTTGCAAGCGGCCGTCCTTCAGCCAGCGGTGCCGTTCGACCTGCTTGATCGTCAGGATGTCCTCGACTTCGCGCGGGATCACCAGCAAGTCTTCGATGTCGTGCATGGCTTCGGACACTATCGCCGAAGCCGCTCGCACATCGGCATCGACGCCCTCTGGCAGGCGTAAGGTGAGCACGCGCGACTCGATGTGGAGCAGCTTTTTCAGCGACGCCGGCAGACGAGAGCGGACCTCGAGAAAAATGCCCCTCGCCCGAACCGACGACCCAAGCGTTGCAGACGGAGACAGCTGCCACTCCGCCATCAGTTTTGCGGTCGGGTCGATTTGTCGGTGGGTAGGCATGGCGTTAGATTGGTCTCCGGTCCAGCGCGTTTCAATAGGGCCACGCTGGCAACAATCCACACTCATCGTCGCGGCTATAGTCTGAGCGTAGTCGGATGATGGCCGTGAATGTTCTTACTTTGTTCTGTTCGAGCCGCGCCGCATAACCTATACTGGTGCCTTGGGAAACCGATTCTTCCGAGGCGAACTCAAATGACCATTCAACCTGTCAGCAAGACTCTGCACGGCGACAAGCTCTTCAACGAGCCGACGATCACCTGCCCCAGTTGCAAGACTGACATCAAGCTTAACGAATCTCTCGCGGGGCCCCTGATCGCTGCCACGCGAGAGGAGTACGAGCAACGCATCGCTCAGACCAATGCAGCCATCGCCATCAGAGAGGAAGAACTCGAGCGCCAGCGCCATGAAGTTGCGGTGGCCAAAGAAGGCGTCGAAAGTCTCGTTGCCGAAAAGGTCATGGTGGAGCGAGCTCACATTGTCGCCGATGAGGCTCGTAAGGCCAGACGTTTGCTCTCGGCCGACCTGGAGGAACGCGACCGCAAGGTGGCAGAGCTGGAGGAAACGCTCAAAGCGCGCGATGACAAGCTCGAACAGGCGCAGAAGCAACAAGCAGAGTATCTGACGAAGCAGCGCGCACTAGAGGACGAGCGGAGAGAAATGACGCTCACGATCGAGCGAAAGGTCCAGGAGGGACTGGACGCTGTTCGTGCAAAGGCCAGGTCTGACGCTGAAGACGGTCTCAAGATGAAGATCGTCGAGAAGGAGGAACAGATCGCGGGCATGCAGCGCCAGATCGAGGATCTGAAGCGCCGCGCTGAACAGGGATCCCAACAGTTGCAAGGTGAAGCTCTGGAGTTGGAACTCGAAGGGCTAATCAGCAGTCGCTTCCCGGTTGATGTAATCGAGCCAGTGGCGAAGGGCGAGTTTGGTGGTGACGTCCTTCAGCGGGTCGTCGGTCCCGCCGGTCAGCCATGCGGGGCCATACTTTGGGAGTCAAAGCGCACCAAGAATTGGAGTCAAGGCTGGCTCGCCAAGCTGCGAGCTGACCAGCGGGCTGCAAAGGCTGACATCGCTTTGCTTATTTCTGAGATCCTGCCCACCGGGGTCGAAACATTCGACCTGGTCGATGGCGTATACGTCGCCCATCCCAAGTGCGCCATTCCAATCGCTGTTATGCTACGGCAGTCGCTGATCGAGTTGAGTAATTCCCGACTCGTGCAGGTCGGCCAGGCCTCAAAAATGGAGCTCGTCTATGGATATTTGACCGGGCCGCGCTTCAGGCAGCGTATCGAGGCCATTGTCGAGAAGTTCTCCGACATGCAGGATGACCTTGCCCGTGAGCGCAAAGCCACCACCCGACTGTGGGCCAAGCGAGAAGCGCAAATTCAGGGAGTGATCGAGTCGACAGTCGGCATGTATGGCGACCTGCAAGGGATCGCCGGAAAGGTGATGCAAGAGATTGAGAGCCTCGAAGTGCTAGCTGTTGCAGGCCCCCTCCCAGGCTGAGATCATTGCCGCGCTCGCTCTCGCAGCCGGACAGCGCTCGGTCCTTCTTGACTGTTTGTCGGTGGGCTGTGAGGCAATTGAGAACGACTGGTGGGACAGCATCTTGCGCTTGAGGCGACCACTCAAAAGACAAGGTGCTTGCGCCTTCGTCCGGTTTTTTTCGGATGGCCCGCCAGAGCTTCCCGATCCATTGGAATATCCAGGATCGCTTGAAACGCTGCGAGCTGCTCCGGGAAGTTCTGCGCAAGGTATCTAACCACCCGCACGTTCTCCATCAGGCGGTCGAGATAGGACCTCGCTGCCATCAGCTCTAACGCCCAGATGCCGCGAAAGCTGGCGCAGTGCAGGAATTCTTCATTCAGCATGTCAAACTCAGCTTCCATGGCAGCCAGTTGATCGGCTGTGACGCCGGCAAATTTCTTTCTGGGCCTGGACGGATCCGCCAACTGCGACACGGGAGTAAGTGTGCTGAGAAGCTGCGCATAGTGGAAGTTCGCCCGCTTCAGGGCGATCATCAGCTTTGCCGCTTTGAGCTGCCGTTCCGGTACCATCTTGCGCAAAGATGCGAAGACCTGGGGCGGCACAGACCAATCCTGCAAGAGATCCAGAACCTCGGGCAAAAGTCCGGTGACCAACGGCTTCGGTTCAGTGTGTGGACACGCGCTTTGCGCAGGTTGCTGGGGACTGACCCGCTCAGCCAGCGCCTTCGGCACGAACGCGAGGCCTTCGGCCGATAGCAGGCGACGGAACTGTTCCTGCTTCAACGGATTTCGCAACGCTCCAGCTATGGTCTCCAGCCGATTTCGAGGGGTCTTCGCCTCGGCCGTCATTTTGCGCGTTCTTTCGCATTCAGCCTCGTAGGTCCTGAGCAGCATGCTGCCGGAAAACCACCTGCCGGGCTCGTGCATCTTGTCCAACAGCGCAGCGTGCCTGGTCCGGCTGTTCTGCAGAACACGATCGGCGTCTTCCAGGCTTAACACTACGCGGCGCACCGTCATGTGGCGCTCCCTACGAATGCTCTCTCAGCCAGCGCAACAAGCGGATCCAACGATTGGAAAAGAAACGCATCCAGCTTCATTCCATTGTTCGCATGGAAATTTCCGCTGATCTCGGCAAGTTCATGCATTGGGGCGATCAGGTAATCTCGAATGGCCAGATCGCCCGGATGCATTCTGATGAGAACGAAGATATCCGCCGCGGTCTCTCGTGCAGCCTTTGAAGACCAGCGGGGGTATGCGTTGTGCGAAACACGGCAACGCGCTATCGCGATCACCACGGTGAACTCGTCATTGATCCGGATAAGCTCCGTGTCAGGGTCGCAGGAGACGTGCCCACCTACTTTTTTGATCGCATCTTGCAGGTCTTCCATTACCCGGTAACGGATAACTTCGAGACGTTTTTTGAGATCGATGAAGTGACCCTGCCTTGGCGGCAGGCAACCGATCAGCCTGTAGGCATCAAGCACACTTCCGAAACGTGATCTATAACGCCAGCCTGATGGGCATTCGGGCGCTGCCTTAATGATTGCATGAGATAGTTTTCCATGGCGGTTGTGGAGATTGCGCAGGGCCGCCAGCATCTCATCATCGCTCATACGCAGGTACAGCGATTTGACAATTTGCTGAGCCTTTTCGAACAACCTGCGGCTAACGATCGGCTCAAAAGCGTTGTCTGCCCTGACCCACTGGTCCGGAGGATTGTATACCACCTTGCTTTTGAGTTTGGTGCAGCGACGATTCCATACGTTGTTGCCGATATATTTCTCGTTGGTGAGCACACGGCGTACGCTTCCGCACTTCCATGGCCGGCCGAAGTCGTTCGCCACCCCCCGGTCATTCAGGTATCTTGCGATTTCTGTTTCAGTTTTCCGTGACCCGACAAAGAGGCGAAAGATCAATCGAACAGTTGCTACCTCCTCCGGTGGCCCCGGTACGATAATGACCCGGTCTGATTGAAGGCTTTTGTGTTCGTTGCGAGCAAGGATGACCTTCGGCCGTCCAAACTGGTCAATCATCAGGCGCCTTAGTCCGAGCCCCTGCAGGCCGCCTACGTGGAACCCCATCCCGGCCACCCGCACCTGGCCCATAAAGACCTTCTGCGACAAACTCCGGCTGTACTCTGCTGCCATGCTGCGCTTTATGGCCTTGAGCACGTCCGATCCCACGGTGCCGTCATTCCCGAATTGCTCGGCGCAAAACTCAATTCGAACGCCAGCCATCTGGCATCGATACTCGTAGGACGCGCTTTCATCGATGTTTTGAAAACGGCCCCATCGGCTCACGTCGTAGATGACGACCGTTTCAAAATCGACGAGCCCATGTTCAACGTCGAATAGCAGCTTCTTCAGGCCGGGCCGGCCTTCTATATGCAGCCCGCTTCGGCCGGGATCTTCATATGTGGCAACGATGTCGTACCCCATGACATCGGCATAACTGCGGATTGCATCCCTCTGGTTCTGGATAGAGTAGGTCTGGCCATCGGTGGACATTCGCAGGTACTGCGCGGCGCGAACCCGTCGCCTCCCCTGGGGCGGTTTGCCAGCCTCTGCAAACTTGTCCATGGTCTTGCACCGTCGTGCCGGCACTTTAAAGTAGCGGTCGATGGCCCTACGGCAAGGGGACTGGAATGCATCAATATGTCGGGCTGATCCATAAAGAGCGGACCGGCGACTACGGAGTGTCTTTTCCCGACTTTCCGGGCGTCGTCACGGCTGGTGAAACTGTTGCCGAGGCGCGTGATCTGGCGGAATAGGCCCTGGCTTTCCATATCGAAGGAATGGTCAAGGACCGCGCGCCGTTTCCAAAACCTACCCCGATCGAACAGATCGAGGCGGGCCCGGACCATTCCGAACGCGCTTTCATCCTGTGCAGTTGAAGATCAGCTGACCGCGCGGATATTTACCCGCATGAAGGCCACGTTTTCGCTTTGGCAACCATGGTGTTCAACTGCCGGGAAACCGTGATTCACTTCGTGAGCCAGCGCGCCGCCGTTCCGCCGCAATGCGACCGCACTTGGCGATTCCGCCCCCGTTTTCCAGTCCCTGGGGCTTCAGAGGAGTTCTAGTGATGATTATCAAGAAGGCTATTCTGGCGGTGCTCATGACCGCAGCACTTGCCGGCTGCGAGACGCAGACCGAGGGGCAGCAGCGGGCCACAACCGGCGCGTTGCTCGGCGGCGCCGGCGGCGCGCTGGTCGGACAGGCGATCGGCGGCAACACCAAGAGCACGGTGATCGGTGCGGCGAGCGGCGCGCTGCTCGGCGCTGTCGTTGGCTCAGCTACCACGCCGCAGGAGCCGCGCGGCCGCCAGCTCTGTCGCTACCAGGACCGCTACGGCCAAATCTACACGGCACCCTGTGACGACCGCTACTACAACGGCAACTATTGATCATTGCCGGGTTCTCCGCCGAGGAGAAACCTAAAATCGCACCAGCGCGCACGTCGCGCGCTGGTGAGGCTGCAGGCCTCCAGCCGACTCCAAGCATGTCGGCCGCGGAGCGTGGCCGCAAGCTACTCGACGGCTGCGGCCAAAGCGGCGTCGCAAATCATGGTTGCGGCGCGGTTTCGCGAAGCTCCCGTTCGTTCACGTCGCGATGTTGTTCACTGGCGCCAGCGGCGCGGGAAGATTGGTCTCACCGAGCCCTCTCCGCAGCTCGATCTCGATGTCGCGGCAGATTTGCGAGATCGGCACGTCGTTGGCGTTGCCTTCAAAAGGATTGGCGCTGCTTTCGCCTACCAGGTCCAGCGACATGTAGACCCAGCCCAGCAGCGCACTGAACGGTATGGTCAGCCAGATCGAGATCCAGCCGAGCACGCCGCCCAGCTTGGCCATGTCGGCAAAGACCGGAACGACGCCGAAGGGCAGCAAGGTGCAGAAGATGATCATGAACATCGAGCTCACGATCGCGTATTGCCGGGGATATGGATTGTTCTTGATGCGATCGCAACGCGCCTGCTGGTCTTGGAAGTCGCGTATCAGCTTGATCAGCTCAGAGTAGACCTGGGCCGGGACGGCTGAGCGCTTCAGCAAGCCGTTGACCTCGGCCAATTGCCTGTCGAGAAGTTCTGTCGCCGGCTGCGGCGATTTCGGCATGCTTGCGGCTTCCTCGCCCAGCAGCCTGCGCAGCTCCTCGGCAAGCGTCGTCCTGTCCTCCTGGATGTGATAGCGGCGCCGCCGGAATTCGATGTTGGCTGCTTTCGCCAGCGATTCCCAGGGCATCGGCCGCCGCAGCGAAAAGCGCAGCGCCGTCAGCCAGGCAAGATGACGGTGGATCAACTGCCGGGCGTTGGCCGCATCCATGAAATCCCGGCAGAAGCCCGACAGCATCCGGCTGCTGGCGGTGATCTGCGAAAAGGCCTGCAGGGCCTCGTTGGCGCGGGTGAAGACCTGCGAATTCTTGAAGCCGGTGACGAGCGACACCGTGGTGCCGAGCACCAGCACGATCGACCATGGTACCGAAAAACCCGCGGTCGCGGGAAGGCGGTAGGCGGCGATCGCCAACCCGCTCACCACGACCATGTAGATGACGCTGCGCCGCGACCAGAGCGCGAAATCCAGCAACCTGTAAGAACGGCCTACGTACATTCCTGAAATCCCTTACGGCATGCAAATCGCGCGACCGCGCGTTTGCGTACCATATGCGGTGGAAATCGTTTTGATAGGTCCCACGGCAAGCCCTTGGGCTCGCCAACACAAGCGCGGCAGAAGGAAAAGCTGTGCCGTCATTTTTTCCGCACTTCTCAGTGCTAGACACCCCACCGCGGCGGGCAGGAGGAGGTCGAGAATGACAAGCCTTGCTGGCGCCCTGAAGAATCGCGGCAAACACGCGGTGAAGCGGCTGCTTCGCTATGACAACCGCAACTGGCTGCGCATCCGCCAGATCGAAGCCTTTACGGTCTTCCTCGAGGCTGCCAACCGCAAGTCGCGCGACGTGATCGAGATATCGCCGGGCTGGAACCGCTATTGGCGGGCGCTGTGCCCCGACTACCGCTCGGTCGACTTCCCCGACTTCGACATCTGCAAGGACCGCACTGACGAGCAATATTCCATCGTCATCGCCGATCAGGTGCTGGAGCATGTACGGCGGCCGCCGGCGGCCGCCGCCAACATCCACGCTATGACCAAGCCCGGTGGCTGGGCGATGGTGGCTACACCTTTCCTGTTCCGGGTGCATGCGCGCCCGCACGACTACAACCGCTGGACCCCCGCGGGGCTGAAGCAGCTAATGGTCGAAGGTGGTTTCGGCGAAAGCGACGTGCAAGCGTTCGGCTGGGGCAACAAGGCATGCGCCAAGGCGCATATCGGCGGCCCGGTGCGGGCCTACGGGGTGTGGCGGGATTTGAGCAACGACGAAGAGTATCCGCTGATGGTGTGGGCTTTCGCAAAAAAGGCTGCGTAGGCGGGTGGGTCGTTCATGCCAACATTGTGCTCAATCAAACGACAGGTGACGATCGAGGCAGGAAATGCGATGGCGCGACCGAGCTATTGAGCGTGCAGGAGGATCGATGGAGCGAGAGACGAGAGAGTTCGTCTGTCACCGACAGAGGACCCTAGTGGTTTCGTTGCGGCCGGTGGCTAGCTGCTCTCTGCACGACCGAAGATCACTGCCTTCACAGGAGTAGCGCTGCTCTCGACAGAGGTGGCCAACGTGCTTAGCCGGACCAGAACCACAACGATGCTGCCTATCGACCTGCCCGCCCGCAGCGAACCCTACTATCTGGTGAGGCGGCGCGACCGAACACTTTCCCCCATTGCCGAACGCTTCTGGCAGGGCATGCAAACTCGCGCTGGCGCCATTTGAACAGAAGTCATCGCGACCGTGCCCCATTAATGGCTGGCCACTTTGCCTCTCTCATCACCGTGCACCGGTCGACCCCGATTAGACTGAGGCGCACTAGTTTAACTTGCTCGCTCTTCGTTTCGCGCGGCTCTCGGCGGTGATGCACCCTCTGGCGCGCCGCCGCGATCGCGTACCCCTCCAAACCCAAAAACCGCCCCGATCGATCAGACCGGGACGGCAATTGATTTTTGATGAAAGTGGTTGCGGGGACACGGGGACACATATTCCATCCTTTGCGGTAGCTGAAGCGAGGAGAACTTTGGGAGCCGCATTTTGCACTGATCGAGGACGCGTCGATCACGCGATGTAAGCTTTTTCAGTTTCCTTCCGTAGGTGGCCCTGACCACCCGCAGCGGAATTCGATCTCTCTCGTTTTCCACCACTGAACGGCAACCGCAGTGGCATCTGGTTGCCAGACGCCACGGTTCTCCTCGGTGGCCCACAGTCGGAATGGAAGCTTCATCGTCGAGACGGAACAGGGCGGGCAGGCTGACAAGTGGCATTCGCGTCAGGTATACGCCGATGACGCATTTCGTTGATATCATTACATCCCAGGTGACTTCCAAATGGCAGAACTGCGCACCCGTGGTCGCCCTAGACCTTGGTGTCATATTGGACGAAGGCTTCTGGCAATGCGGCGATCTCGTACTCTGGTCCGCCGCCAGGCATCCCTGAAAGAGGAGCATATTCCTACGGTGCTCAAGAGGCACTTGACTCCGGTGTTCTCATTTTGTTCACTATTGGCTCAACAAAGGAGCCAGGACCATGGCACGAAAACCGGGATACGTAGTGCCCATCGAAGCCGCGGGCGTTTTTTTCGGCATGCGCGAAACACAAAATGGTCGGTTCGTCATCGATCTGGAAGGGCAAGCAATTCTGTCGCTGCCCGGAATCCGATACGGCCTCGCGTTGAAACCTGGCGTCACAAAAGCTCAGGCCCAGAAATTGCGGGATTTGCTCAATGAACTGTGCTCCCAATACTTCGCCGGCTTTTTGGATCGGGTGAATGACGAGGAGTTTCAACAATGGCTGTTCGAAGGCTATGACATAGCCGGCTATTTGAATCCGAGCCGCCAGCTTGGGCCGGGCGACGAAATTGGCCGCGATCCCTTTGCGTATGATAGCAATTAGAAACGTGTGCAGGCGCGCCTAATTTGCCCTCGCGTCCATTGAGACACCTCCCGCCCAAGGCTGGCGGCCGAACCTTTCACACACCGGAGCCCAAATCCCGGTATGCGTGGCCCGCGGCCTTTTTCTCAGGGAAGTTCGCGTTTCTCAGAGAAGTTCGCGGGGCGAAGGTCATGCAGAAAGATATCACCGGCCATAGGAACGCTCTATCTAAGCGTCGTCCTTTTTTGCTTTGGCAAAGCCGCGGTCCGTTGCGATAAACCGTTCAAGCATCGGCGCAATCAAGCGCGATGGATCGGCAAATGGCCGACCGGTCTCGCGCCCAAGGATCTCTGCGTATTTCACCAAATCGCGATGCAGAGGCGCCGGCAATTCCACCGTAATCTTCACTGGCTTGTCGTCGGCGATCGTTGAGAGTTTCAACTTGGCCACTGTCAACCTCCGTAGGGCTCAAGGGCAAGGTCCCGAGTTACGAGCACCCGAACGGGGAATCCTGGTCGGATCGTAAGCGTCGGCGCTATAGCGAGTTGCCGCTGAACAACCTGCTGGCCTACCTGGCTTACACTATCGGAAGCGCCGCTGCGCAAAGCACGCACGATCTCGCTGTCTTGGTCCGACGAACCGGCCTGCGCGCCAACGCTCAGGACGGTCGACAACGCCGCGGCCTTGAACAGCTCGCCCCAGTGATAATCGACGCCGTCCTCGAGACCGGCATAGCCTCCCGGGTCAGCGCCTGGCTGCCGCTCCAGAACGATGGAGCGTCCGTCGGGAAAGATTAGCCTGTTCCAGACAAGCAGCACGCGACGCTGTCCCGGACCAATTCCGCTATCGTATTGCCCGATGACACGAGTGCCCTGCGGGATGAGTAACGAGCGGCCGGTGGGACTGTCATAGACATTTTCGGTTACCTGGGCGCTGATCTGCCCGGGCAGGTCAGACCGGATACCTGTAATCAGCGCCGCCGGGATCACGGCGCCGGCTTGAAGTACATAAGGTGACGCCGGAGGCGCCACGTGATCTGGCGCCACGGTACGCCGGTCCGCGGCGGCGGACAGGAAGGAAAGCTGGCGATCCTGCGCATTTGGCTGGCCGTTCTGACTGGCAAGCTCGTTGCCGGCCGGGGCGGACGCCTCGGCGGTCCTGGCATCTCCTGGCGCAGTCTGGAAGAAGACGCGCGAGGTTCTGGCGGCTTCCTCGTCGGCCCGCCGGCGTTGCTCGGCTTCGTCAATCGCAGGGGTTGCGATCGAAGGTGGCACCAGGGTCTGTCCGTTGTTTTGGGCATCGAGGATCGGCCTGCCCAGATCGCCCGGCAGCGGCGGCCCAAGGACCGGACCTGCATAGTCGCGCGGCAGGCTTGCCAGTCCATCGGCGGGCGGCCTATTTGAGGTAGGGTAGATCTCTTCGCCCTGCTTGGATCTGTTAGCGTCCTGCAGGGCGTAAATCAGGGCACCGCCAACACTGAGCGAGGCGACGAAGCCGAGGCCCGCGAGCATCTTGCGCGACAGACGCGTCACGCGCGGCGCCTCGGTGCGAAGCCGCATGGGTTCGACGGGCATGTCTTTCTCGTTCATGGCTGCCGCGCTCCCCGCGTCGCTGAGTTCGGCACCTCCGGCGCGGCCCAGTCGCTTGGCTTGCGCCACAGACCATCGGTTCTTCCGCCATCGATACGGACGATCCTTACCGTCTGTTGCCGCTTGCCGGCGCCAAGACGTAGTTCGGCCGCGCCGAAAAGGCGGTCGACGATCAGGACGTTCTGATAGACGCGGCTGTTGGTGATTTCGGCTTCGCCGTCTGGACCGATGACGAAAATCGGTGGCATCTCGCCTTGAACGATGCCGCGCGGGAAGGCGATATAGACTCTGCGGCCGTCGTCAAAGGCGCTCACCGGCTTCCAGGGCGGGCTGTCGCCTGTAAGGCCGTAACGATAGTTGCGCGCCCTAAAGTCCGGTATGATCGGCGTCGTTGCGGCGGTCTGCAGAATCCCCGCTTTCGGGGCCGGATAGGACCACGCGACGGCGGGCATGTATGGCTTGGCGCCTGACCGCAGCTCAAGCATATAGCTGCGCCGGTCCGTGGCGATGATGAGGTTCGTCGTGATGTCGGCCCGCGAGGGTTTCACCAGGACGTGGACACGTCGGCTAGTGCCGGACCCGCTTTCGGTGTCGCCGATGATCCAGCGCGCGGTGTCACCGGCCGCGATCGGCCCGTCGCCGGTCAGGCTCTCGCCAGGCTCGAGCGCGATGTCGGTAATCTGGCCTGGGGCGGCATAGACCTGGTAGAGCGCGCCTTCGCTCCATGGATAGATCTGAATGGCGTTGTAGTAACCCTCCCGGCGCGGCTCCACGCGCGCCGCCGCGTTTGCGTTCTCGACGCGCGCGGCCGGCGTTAGGGCGATGGCGCCGCCCCGCGTGGGAGCCCAGCCTGGTGGCACGCGAAGCGGTTTCGGCCTTTGGTCCGTCGCCGCGGCCGGAGCGGCCGGCAAAGGCGGAATATAGGAATCGTAGCTGATTTTCGGGGGCTTCTTCAGCGGCATGGCGCAGCTTGCGAGCAGCGTCGTCCCCGAGACCAGCATCGCTGATAGCAGGTATCTTGCGGGAACCGAAGCGACGACAACACGCAAAGTCGGGCTCATTGGCTCATCTCCCGCGACCAATTGATGGCGTTGACATAGATGCCGAGCGGATTTGCGCGCAGCCGCTCTGCATCGCTCGGCATTTGCATTACAATCGTCAGGATCGCCGTCCAGCGCTCGGTCCCCGAAAGCTGGCCGTTCTCGTACTTGCGCTCGCTCCAGGCGACGCGAAAGGAGTTCGGCGAGGCCCGGATGACCGAGGAAATCTCCACCGCGACTTGGCTCTTGCCGACCCTGGAAAAAGGGTCGTTGGCACGAGCATAGTCATTGAGGGCCGCCGCGCCCTGGTCGGTCGTCCATTCATAGGCGCGCAGCCAGTCCTGGCGCAGGATGACCGCGTCAGCGGGAATCGAGCGCACCTGTTCGATGAATCGGGCAAGATGCCAGGCGATCTGCGGATCGGTCGGCTTATAGCCGGCGATCGCGGGCGCGGTCGCCTGGGCCTCGCCCAACCTGTCGACCTGCACGATCCAGGGCACGACGGAACCGCGGGCCAACTGCCAGACGAGGGAGGCGGCAAGGCCCGCCGACAGGATCAGCGATCCGAACGCCATGGCGCGCCAGTTCCGGGCCTGCACGCGGGCGGAGCCGATGCGCTCGTCCCAGATCTGCTCCGCCTTCTGATAGGGTGTCTCCGGTCGAGGGATCTTGCCGTAGTGGACGGCGGGGCGCCTAAAGATGTTCATGGGTCATTCGCCTTCAGAAAGAGAAATCGAAGCTCCGCCGCCATGGCTGTCGCCGGCGCGCACCGCGTGGGCGGCAGTCTGGGCGCCATGGGACAGGCGATGAGAGCGCTGCAAGCGTCTGGCCCATTCGGGCTGTCCTTGGGTGGCGGACGGCTTGCCCGCGCCGGGCGCAGGAGCTGCGGCCGACGCGGCAACGCCCCCGATCGTCCCCATCGTCGACGAACCGCCGGTGATTTCAGCGGCGGAACTGGCGCCGGAGGCGAAACTCGACTTGAGCGATTGACCGGTGCTTGCGGCGGCGCGCTTGAGTGGGGAGGCTGCCGCCGAAGCGCCAGCGCGCGCAATGCCGCCCAAGCCGGAGGCGACGCCTGTCGCGCCAGCTTGGCCGGCGGCCCCAAGCGTGTAAGCGGCCGAGGCGCCGCCGGCGAGTGACGTGCCGCCACGCGTGGCTGACGCCGCTCCCGAGAGTGCGGCTGTCCCGCCTCGCGCCACCAGGCCGGCTGTGCCATAGCCTGCAACCGCCATGCCGCCCGCGGCAAGGCCAGCGCCGACGGCGGCACCGGCGCCAAGCTGCGGTCCACCCGCGACGAGGCCGTTGGCGATGCCGGGACCGAAGATGCCGAGGCCAAGCAGCGACAGCGCCGCCAGCACGATCGCCATGGCCTGGTCAATGGTGGGGTTCTCGCCACCGAAGCCTTGGGTGAATTCGCCGAAGAGTGTTGATCCGATGCCGATCACCACGGCAAGCACCAGAACTTTGATGCCGGACGAGATGACGTTGCCGAGCACGCGTTCGGCCATGAAGGCAGTCTTGCCGAAGAGGCCGAAGGGTATCAGCACGAAGCCGGCCAGCGTCGCCAGCTTGAACTCGATAAGCGTCACAAAAAGCTGCACCGCCAGAATGAAGAAAGCGAGCAGGACGAGCGCCCAGGCGAAGAGCAGGCAAGCGATCTGGATGAAGTTTTCAAAGAAGGAGACGTAGCCCATCAACCCGGAGATCGCCTCGAGCAACGGTCGTCCCGCGTCGAGTCCGGTTTGCGCCACCTTGCCGGGGTGCAGCAGGTCCTGTGCCGAAAAACCAGTTCCGCTCGCCTTGAGGCCAAGACCGGAGAAACTCTCGAAGACGATTTGGGCGAGGCCGTTCCAGTTGGAGATAAGGTACGCGAAAACACCGACGAAGAGCGTCTTCCTGACCAGCCGCGCAAGGATGTCGTCATCGGCGCCCCAGCTCCAGAAAAGCGCGGCGAGCGTTACGTCGATCACGATCAGCGTGGTGGCGACGAAGGCGACCTCGCCGCCGAGCAGGCCGAAACCGCTGTCGATATAGCGGGTGAAGGTCGCCAGGAACTGGTCGATGACGCCGGTATTTCCCATCTATCGGGCCTCGCGCAGGGCAGTATCGGGCGACTGCAACAAGGTCGGCTCGCTTGTCGAACTTCCCGACGGCTTATCGAGACCGAGGAAGCGATCGCGCTGTTCGGCCCACAGTCGCGCGCATCCATCGTCACGCAGGGCGGCCTCGCCGAGGATCTGGCAGCGGCGCAGCCCATCGCGAGCCGGATTTGGCATCGCGGCGGCCGGTGCGTGCGGCCCCTCCCCCACCGACTCTTCCCCCTTCCGGCTTATCTCGAGCGCGGTCGCCGTCACGGCGAC